>NZ_JBITLX010000031.1:65016-108269 GCF_044465625.1 Actinoplanes sp. NPDC049599 | reverse complement strand
TCCTCGGTGATGCAACCACCGGCTGAAAACGCCGAGCTCACACCACATCAACAAGATCGAAATCTTGCGCGTCGGTGGCGGTCGGCGCGCGGCCCACATCACTCCGGCGGGCTATTGCCATCGCCCGATACACCAACCACGCAAAAGACTCTCCTCACCGTCGTGCTCCAAGATCTGGCGATCAGCCGCGGAAACCGCGAATTAAAGGGACGCGGTAGCCAGCAGACGTGGCAATGGAGGATGCATCCGACGCGCATCGTATCGGACCCGGGTGCGGTGCCGGGCATGCGCTCGTGGCCCAGCCCGGCCCGGCCCGGCCCGCGGCAGCGCCTGCGGTGGTGGCCTGCCTGCGCTGGCGGCCGAGGCCTGGTGCGGTGGTCTGGCCCACGCCGACGGCGTGCCTGCGGTGGTGGCTCGCCCGCATTGGTGGATAGGCCTAGCTGCGCTGGTGGTCCGCTTGCGCTGGTGGCCCGCTTGCGTTGGTGGATGGGCCCGGCTGCGGTGGTTTGGCTCGCGCTGGTGGTCTGGCTCGCGCTGGTGGTCTGGCTCGCGCTGGTGGTCTGGCTCGCGCTGGTGGCCGGGCCCGGGGCGCGGTGGGCGGGGCCGCCAGCGCTGGTGGCCCGCTTGCGCTGGCGGCCGGACTCTCGCTGCCGGCCTACCAGCGCCGATGGCTCGCTTGCGTTGGTGGATGGGCCCGGCGGCGATGGTCTGGCCCACGCTGGTGGTTCGGCTTGCGCTGGGGGCCCGGCCTGCGCTCGTGACCCGGATCGCGCCGGTCACCGTCCCGCGTTGGCCCGACGGTGGGACGCCCGCCCGGTGGCCGGTCGGGCACGTGCCGCAGTTGGCCTTGCGCCGGGTCGGCAGGCCATGAGCGGACGCCGGCCGGCTGACGGATCCGCGCCCGCCCCGGCCTCGCGGGCAGGGATCGCCCCACCCAGGGACTCAAGCCGGCAACGACCACCCACCCACCTCGACCCCTCTCACCCCTCGCCGAAGTGGACGCTGCTTACCCTCGCCCCCGCCGTAGGGAAGACCAGATACAGGTCGCGGTGGCCGACCGCTCCCGACAGCGGCGCAGCCACCTCTGCCCACTCGTGCCTGTCCGCGGTTTCCGGCACGTCCAGGATCGCCGCGACCGGTCCGCTCAGCGGCTCGTCCAGGCGGACCTCGATCCGGGCTCCTGCTCCGTGCGCCGCCGTCGTTGCTGCCGTGATCCGGTTGCTGCCCGAGCCGAAGTCGACCCGGTCGAAGGCCAGCCAGGCGCCGTCGCGCAGCGCCAGGACCGCGTCCCCGTGGGTCAGGGTCTCGTCCGTCAGGGTGGTGCCGTATTCGTCGTCCCGGTTGGCCGCGCGGAGGATGTCCGCGCGGCGGTGGGGGAGTTCCTCGCCCCGGACCGTCAGTGTTGTTGATGCCGTGATGTCCTTGCAGGATCGGCCCGTCAGGACGGTGTGCCGGGCGCTCTCCACGACCGGGCGGTTCTGCACGACGTCGAAGAATGCCAGGTCGGCGATTCGCAGCGGCAGTGTCACCGTGGCTTGTTCGCCCGGTGCCAGGTGGATCCGGCGGAAGCCGCGCAGCTGGCGCAGCGGCTGCTTGTCCCGGGAACGGCGCTGCCGGGTGTAGAACTGGACGACCTCCGTGCCCGGCCGGTCGCCGGTGTTGACGACCTCAACACTGATCTCCACCTCGGCGCCGGACTCGGCCTCGGGGGTGCTCAGCCTCAGGTTGTGGTGCTCGAAGCGGGTGTAGCCCAGGCCGTGGCCGAACGGGTACAGCGGGGTGCCGCGGAAGTACAGGTACGTCGCGTCGCTGCCGATGATGTCGTAGTCGAGCAGGTCCGGCAGTTCGTCCGCGCCGCGGTACCAGGTCTGCGGGAGACGGCCGGTCGGTTCCTCGCCCAGCAGGACGTCGGCGAGGGCCGTGCCGTGCTCCTGGCCGCCGTGCGCCGACCACAGCAGCGCCGGCAGGTGCTCCTGGGCCCAGCTCACCGCGTACGGGTAGCTGCTCGTCAGCACCAGCACGGTCCGGGGGTTCGCCGCCCGCACCGCCCGCAGCAGCGCCTCCTGGCGCGGCGGCAGGGCCAGGTCCACCCGGTCCTCGGTCTCCCGGCCCGCCACCATCGGGTGGTTGCCGAGCACCACCAGCGCGACGTCCGCGTCCCGGGCCAGCGCCGCGGCCGCCGCCACGCCGTCCTCCGCCAGCTCCACGGTGAACGTCGTGGCCGTCTCCTCGGAGGCGGCGTCGGCCCGCAGCACGCCGTCCGGGCCCGTTGCGACGTACCGGTTGCTCGCCAGGTGGCGCAGCACGACGGTGTCCCGGTGGCGGACCGGTTCGAAGGTTTCCCGGACCACCCACCCGCCCGGTTCCGGGCGGTCGTTGACCAGTACGCCGTTCTCGTCGGCGCGGACGTAGCGCCGGTTGGCGGCGGACCGCAGCGTGATCGTGCCGCCGCCCCAGTCGACGAGGTCGAAGGCCGCGGCCGGTCCGGTGCCGGGTTCGCCGATCCGCAGCGGGGCGCCCTCGGGGCCGTCGCCGCCGAGCACCGTGCCGGCCGTGGTGCGCAGCCTGACCCGGTCCACCCCCTCCGCGGTGCGGACGGCTTGTTCGCCGAGCCGCTCCGCGAGCCCGGCGCGGACGGTCACCGCGTACGGCAGGGTGCCGCTGTACCAGTCCGCCAGCACCGTGTCGGCCAGCGGGCCCAGCACCGCGACCGTGCTTCCGGCCGCCAGCGGGAGCACCGCTTCGCTGTTCTTCAGCAGCACTACGCTCGCCCGGGCGGCCTCGCGGGCCAGCCGCTGGTGCTCGACGCAGTTGATCACCTCGGCCGTGGTGCCCGCGTACGGGTTGGGCCCGGCCGGATCGAACTCGCCCAGCCGGAAGCGGATCGCCAGGATGTGCCGCACCGCGGTGTCCACGTCGGACGCGGTGAGCAGGCCGCGGTCCAGCGCCTCGTGCAGCGCCGTCATGGTGGTGCCGGGGTCCTCGGTGAAGCAGTCGATGCCGGCGCGCACGGCGGCGGCGAAACCGGCGGCGTGGTCGCCGAGGTAGCCCTGTGCGCCGGCCAGGTTGGTGCAGGCGCCGGCGTCGCCGACGACCAGCACGTCGTCGGCGGTCCAGGTGCGCAGCTCGCCGGCGAGCAGCGGGCTGAGGTGCGTCGGCCGCCCGTTCACCAGGTTGTACGAGGCCATCACCGCGACCGCGGCCCCGGCGGCGATCGGCGCCCGGAAGGCCGGCAGCTCGTACTCGTGCAGCACGCGCGGGGGCAGGTCGCTGGAGGTCAGGTGCCGTTCGGTCTCGTTGTTGTAGCCGAGGAAGTGCTTGAGCGTCGGCGCGGTCCGCAGGTAGCGCGGGTCGTCGCCGCGCAGGCCCCGGGCGTACGCGCTGCCCAGCACGCCGGTGAGCCAGGGGTCCTCGGCGTAGCCCTCCTCGTTGCGCCCCCAGCGCGGGTCCCGCAGCGGGTTGACCACCGGCGCCCACACGTTGAGGCCCACCCCGGCGGGGTCCTTCTGGTGCAGCCCGCGTACCTCGTCGCCGACCGCCGCGCCGACCCGGCGCACCAGGTCCGGGTCCCAGCTGGCGCCCAGGCCCACCGACTGCGGGAACACGGTGGCCTCGCCGAGCCAGGCCACCCCGTGCAGGGCCTCGGTGCCGGTGCGGAACGGCCCGACGCCGAGGCGGGGGACCGCGGCCTGGTGCTGGTGCAGCAGCGCCACCTTCTCCGGCAGGGTCAGGCGGGTGAGCAGGTCGGTGACCCGCTCGGACAGCGGCGCGCCGCTGTCCTCATAGGGGTCGGTCATGGCGGGCGTTCTCCTCGGCGTGGGATCCAAGCGGTGCGGTCCGGCCGTGGCTGCGGCCCGACTGTCGAAGCGCTTCGATGAGGATGCGGAAAACGCTCCGCCGGAACGATGTGGTTACACCCGTGTTACGGCGGAGCCTTCTGAGGTTGGCACCAGGCATCGACGCCGGTCAAGAGGAACGGCGAGATCGATCGATGTTCAGGCGGCCGGGGCCGGCAACCTTCCCGTCTCCAGCCGGTCCAGGGCGAGCATCGCGCCGCCCAGCGCGGCCGCGTCCGGGTGCAGGGTGGACGCGGTGACCCGGCAGCCGGCGTCGCCCGCGGTCACCGCCCGGGCCGCCAGTTCGGCCTCCACCGCGGGCAGCATCCAGGGCGCCAGCGTGGCGAAGCTGCCGCCCAGCACGACGACCTGGGGGTCCAGCAGCTCGGTGAGCATCGAGACGCCGCGGCCCAGCAGCCGGCCGGTCTCGGCGAGCGCCGCGGTCACGTGCGCGTCCCCGTTGGCCGCGAGCGCGGTGATCCGGTCCAGCTCGGGGGCGTAGTCGGTGATCGGGCCGTCCTGCTCGGTGTCCGGCAGCGCGCGCCGGACCAGCGCCGGCAGCCCGGCGACCGCCTCCAGGCAGCCCCGCCGCCCGCAGCGGCAGGGTGGACCGGCGCAGTCCACCTGCAGGTGGCCGGCCTGGCCCGCGAAGCCCCGGCTGCCGCGCAGCGGCCGGCCGTCGGTCACGATGCCGGCGCCGATCTCCACGTCGCCGATCAGGGCGAGCAGGTGGGGCGTGTCGGCCTCGGCGCCGCCGCGGTGCTCGGCCAGGGCCGCCAGGTTGGCCGCGCTGTCGATGGTCACCTCGAACTCGGGGTGGCGCAGGCCGCGTTGCAGGGCCGCGCCCAGCTCCAGGGCGGGCCGGCCGAGGTGTGGCGCGAACCGGACCGCGCCGCCCGGACCGACCAGCCCCGGTGCGGCCACGGTCAGCCCGAGCACCCGGCGCTCCTGCGCCGCCATTTTCGCGACCACCCGGCCGGCCAGGGCCGCGACGGCGGCCTCGGCCCGCCCGGGGGTGCCGTCCAAGCCGGGGTACGTGCGCCGCCAGGTCAGCAGCCGCTCGCCGGTCAGGTCCACGGCGATCGCCACCAGATGGTCGGCGGCCACCTCGATCCCGATGGCGGCGTACGGCCGGCTCTGCAGCGTCAGCATCGAGGCGGGCCGGCCGATCCGGTTCTCCGTCAGCCCGGTCTCGCGCAGCAAGCGCCGCTCCAGCAGGTCGGTGACCAGGCTGGAGACGGTCGCCTTGTTCAGTCCCGTGGACGCGGCGATGTCCGCTCGCGAACAGGGCGCATGGGTGCGGACGAACCGCAGCACGACGGCCAGGTTCGTCGTCCGCACGTCGGACAAGTCCGCCGGCCGCGTCATGCCGTGCGTACTGATCACGTTTGTCCTGCCTCTCGCCGCCGGCCTTCCCCGGCCGGCCCGTTCATCATGCCGCACCGCCCCGCCACCGGAGCGTGGGCAGCTCTTGTGGGTCCATCGACGGTCGGCTAATTTGTTTGGCTACAAGCCAAACAAACTGTAGCGGGAGGCTGTCGCTCCCGTCGACCGTTATAAAAGGAGCGCGCCGTGACACCACCCACGGGCCCGTCCGCCGACCGCCGGGGCTTCCTGAGCCTGCTCGGCCTGGGCGCCGTCGCCGTTGCGAGCGGGGGAGCACTGGCCGGCTGCGGCGAGAAGTCCACCCGCGGCGGCGCCACCCAGAACCTGGACAAGCTCTCCGGTGTGCTGCCGGAGCAGAAGACCTTCGCCGGGGCGCCCAAGCCCGACATCCTCGGCACCCGGCCGGTCCCGGACGGCTACACCAGGTACCCCGCCAGCCTGGTCGACGCGATCACCGAGAAGCCCGGCGCCGGCGGCGCGCCGATCCGGGCGATGGTGCCGGTCTGGGGGCCCGCGCCGCCGGCCGGGGCGAGCAACGCCTACCTGACGGCGATCAACGCCGAACTCGGCGCCACCATCGACTTCAGCGTGCAGGACGGCGCCACCTACGCGGACAAGCTCGGCGCGATCCTCGGCGCCCGGGACGTCCCCGACCTGCTCTGCGTGCCGAGCTGGGAGGTCGAGAAGCTGGCCCGGTTCAGCGACGCGGTCGCCGCGCTCTTCGAGGACCTGACGCCGTACCTGCAGGGCGGCGCGGTGGCGGCGTATCCGATGCTGGCCACGTTCCCGGCCGGCGCCTGGCGCAACGCGTGCTGGAACCAGCGGCTGATGGCCGTGCCCAACCCGACCGACGGCCCGTTCCCCTGGGCGATGTTCCAGCGCAAGGACCTGCTCGACAAGGCCGGCCTGACCGCCCCGAAGACGATCGACGAGCTGTTCTCGATCGGCCAGGAGGTGACCGATCCCAAGAAGGGGGTCTGGGCCTTCACCGACATCTTCCAGATGGTCCAGATGTACTACAAGGCACCGGGCAGCAAGCAGGGCTGGCGGCTCAAGGCCGACGGCACCCCGGAGTTCAAGTACGAGACCCCGGAGTACCGGCAGGCCGCCGAGTTCATGGCCAAGGTCTACAAGGCCGGTCTGGTGCATCCGGACCTGGTCGCCAGCAAGGGCGGCGACGCCAACGCGCTGCTGGCCGGTGGCAAGATCATGTTCGCCCAGGGCGGCCCCGGCATGTGGCAGCCGATGCAGGCCGAGCAGCAGAAGATCACCAAGGGCTTCAACCTGCAGCCCGTCCCGCTCTTCTCGGCCACCGGTGGCGACCCGCTGGCCTGGGGCGACGACGAGCCGATCTCGTACCTGTTCATCAAGAAGGGGCTCGGCAAGGCGCGGGTCGAAGAGTTGCTGCGGATCAGCAACTGGTGCTCCGCGCCGTTCGGCACCAAGGAGTTCGCCCTGCGCGAGTACGGCGTCGACGGCAAGCACAGCACCCAGACCCCGGCCGGCCCGGCCAAGACCGACCTGGGCTTCAAGGAGATCCAGAACCAGTACTTCTTCATCAGCGGCCGCAGCCCCGTGGTGCAGCCGTACCCGCAGACGCCGGACTACGTCCCGCAGGTGATGGCGTACTCCAACGAGACGATCAAGTACCTGGAGAAGGACCCCTGGGACGGGCTGAAGTTCGAGATGCCGGCCAAGTACAAGGCCGGCCAGGTGCCCACCGAGGACAAGATCACCGACATCCTCCGGGGCCGGCGGCCGATGTCCGACCTCGACGTCGTGATCCAGGAGTGGCGTGCGGCCGGCGGTGATGAGGCCCGCCAGATGCTCGGCACGGCGCTGACCGACGCCGGTCGATGAGCGCTGACCAGGCCAGCCGGCCGGCTCCGGAGGTACCTCCGGAGCCGGCCGCGCCGGGGCCGCCGGCGTCCCGCCGCCGGCCCGCTGAGCGGCCCCGGCGCTCCCCCCTGAGCGCCCGGCTCCGCCGTGACTGGCCGCTGCTGGTCATGGTGGCGCCGGGCGCGCTGGTCCTGCTGGTCTTCCACTACCTGCCGGTGCTGGGCAACGTGGTGGCCTTCCAGGACTACAACCCCTACCTCGGCGACAGCGCGCTGCAGGCCCTGCTGAACAGCCCGTGGATCGGCCTGGGCAACTTCGAGGACCTGTTCGGCGATCCGGCCTTCTGGGACGCGTTCTGGAACACGCTGTCCATCACGGCGTTCCAGTTGGTCTTCTTCTTCCCGTTGCCGATCGCCCTGGCCATCCTGCTGAACAGCATCCTGTCCCGGCGGCTGCGCGGCTTCGTGCAGACCGTGGTCTACCTGCCGCACTTCTTCAGCTGGGTGCTGGTGGTGACGTTCTTCGTGCAGATGCTCGGCGGCGCCGGGCTGCTCTCCCAGGAACTGCGCGACGCCGGGATCACGCCACCGGAGATCATGTCCAACCCGGAGACCTTCATCGTCCTGGTCACCGCCGAGGCGGTCTGGAAGGACCTGGGTTGGGGCACGATCGTCTTCCTGGCCGCACTGGCCGCGATCGACCCCAACCTGTACGAGGCCTCGGCGGTGGACGGCGCCGGCCGGTGGCGCCGGCTGTGGCACATCACCCTGCCCAACCTGCGCCCGGTCATCGTGCTGCTGCTCATCCTGCGGCTGGGCGACGCGCTGTCGGTCGGCTTCGAGCAGTTCCTGCTGCAACGCGACGCGGTGGGCCGGCAGGCCGCCGAGGTGCTCGACACCTTCGTCTACTACCAGGCCATCGCCACCGGTGACTACGGCTTCGGCGCCGCCGCCGGGCTCTTCAAGGCGATGGTCGGGCTGGTGCTCATCCTGGCCGCCAACAAGTTCGCCCACGTGCTGGGCGAACGGGGGGTGTATTCACGCTCATGACCACGACCCTGCGCCCGGTGCGCCGGCGGCATCCCGAGCGCCCGGCCTGGGAGGAGGACCCCACGGTCGCCGGCCAGGCCGCCAAGGGGGTGGTGCTCACCGGGGTCGTGCTGGCCGTGCTGGTGCCGCTCTGGGTGGTGCTGGTGACCAGCCTGGCGTCCCGGCAGACCATCAACGCGGCCGGGGGTCTGGTGGTGGTGCCCCGCGAGCTGGACCTCTCGGCGTACCGGATCATCTTCTCCGGCGGCCAGGTGAGCAAGGCTCTGCTGTTCACCACCCTGCTCACCGTCCTGGGTACGGCCTTCAGCCTGATCCTCACCGTGCTCGCGGCCTACGGCCTGTCCCGGCCGGGCTCGGTCCTGCACCGCGGCCTGCTCTTCTACTTCCTGCTGACCTTCCTGATCTATCCCGGGCTGGTGCCGAGCTACCTCGTGGTGACCGGGCTGGGCCTCAAGGACAGCATCTGGGCGCTGATCCTGCCGGGCGCGGTCAGCGTGTTCAACCTGGTCGTGGTGCGGGCGTTCTTCCAGAACATCCCGGCCGAGCTGCTCGACAGCGCCCGGGTGGACGGCGCGGGGGAGTTCCGCATCCTGGCCCGGATCGTGCTGCCGCTGTCGCGGGCGGTGATCGCGGTGGTCGGTCTCTTCTACGCCGTCGGCTACTGGAACGTCTGGTTCAACGCGTTGCTCTACATCGACGACAACGAGAAGTTCCCGATCCAGCGGGTGCTGCAGAGCTACATCCTGGCCGGGCAGGCACCGCAGTTCTCCGGGGCCACGGGTGTCACCCTGCCGCCTACGCTGGCGATCAAGATGGCCGTGGTGGTGGTCACCGTGGCGCCGATCGCGCTGGTCTACCCGTTCGTCCAGCGGTACTTCACCCGCGGCGTCATGATCGGGGCGGTCAAGGGCTGAACCGGAGCGAGACCGGCCGGCCGGCCGGCAACGTCACGGTCGTCGGCGTCCCCAGCGGGGCGCCGACGACCACCCGGGTCTCCCGGCGGGCGCACAGCACCGCTTCCACCCGGTCCGGCGCCCAGCTGAGGTCGAGGATCCGGACGGCGTCGCGGGCGGCCAGCCCGATGACCCGCCCGCGCGGCCAGGCCCCGGGCCGCGCCGGCAGCAGGTCCAGCCGGCCGTGCGACGAGCGCACCAGCATCGCCGCGACGACCGCGGGCAGGCCGCCGGCGATATCCACATTGAACAACGCGGCGCGGTTGTGGGTGGGCACCAGGTTGTCCCGCCAGTAGCGGCTCGCCATGGTCACCACGGTGCCGTACGCCTCCTCGGCCAGCCCCAGCGCGGCCGCGGCCAGGCCGAGCTGTGCCAGGCCGTACCCCATCTCGTCGGACTCCGCGCCCGCCCACCAGGCCAGCCGGCTGCGCACCGCCGCGACCGCCGCCGCGCGCAGCGTGGGATCGCCGGTGATCAGCGGGTCCGGCTCGTACCAGAGCGGCCACAGGTGCGACGCGTGCCGGTGCGCCGGCTGGTCGTCGAGCCCGTCGCGGCACCACTCGGCCAGCATCCCCTCGGCGACACGGTAGGCGGGCAGCGCGTCGAGCAGCGCCCGCCAGCGCGGCGCCGCCGGGTCGTCGGCGGCGAACCGCAGCAGGTTGGTGAGCAGGTCGCGGACGACCGCGACGTCCATGGTGGCGTCCACACAGGCCTGCGAGCCGGTCGAGGCGGGCGCGTTCTCCGGCGAGTACGAGGGGCTGAACACCGCCCGGCCGTCGCGGATCTGGACGAAGTCGAGGTAGAAGTCGGCGGCCTCGCGCAGGAACGGCAACGCCCGGCGGCGCAGGAACTCCCGGTCGCCGGTGTAGCGCCAGTAGTCCACGTAGAGGCGGCTCATCCAGGCGGCGCCGGCGGTCCAGAAGGTCAGGCACCACACCGGGCCGAAGTGGTTCTGCCGGCCGTGGGTGGACAGGTGCGCGGGGGCGAGCAGGCCGCGGGCGCCGTACAGCCGGCGGGCGTTGTGCCGCATGTCGTCGCGGTGCGCCTCGAGCAGGTCGAAGACCGGGAGCAGCAGCTCGGGCGTGGCGGTCGGCAGCAGCGCGGCGACCGCGGCCGGCAGGTTGCCGTCCAAGGTGTAGCCGCTGGACCAGGGTGGGGTCCAGGTGCCGCTCCACACCCCCTGCAGGGTGGGCGGCAGGTCGCCGGTGCTGCTCACGATGGCGTAGCGGCCGGCCTCGAAGAGCCGCTCCACCAGGGCCGGGCCGACCGGCCGGGCGAGCAGGGCCGAGGTGGGGGCGGCGCGGTCGGCGGGGTCGGCGGCCAGGTCGAGGTGGACGCGGGCCATGAGCTCGCCGTGGACGGCGCGGTGCGCCGCCAGCAGGGAGTCGAAGTCGCCGTGCAGCTCCGGCTCCGGGTCTCCCGGCAGCAGCGTGCGGATGACGAGGGTGGCGTCCGACCGCACTTCCAGGCTGGCGCCGCCCGGGGTGGGGTGGATGCCGGTCTCTGGCGGTCTGGCGCCCGTGCCGGGGTGCCTGCTGCTCTCCGGTTGTGCGGCGCCCGCGACGGTCCGGGTGCCGGTCTCGCGGGGGTGCTGCCCGGTGACGTCGGCTGTCAGGGTTTGGCAGCGGACGCGGTAGCCGCTCAGGGCGCCGGGCCACGGCGCGTCGAAGGTGGCGTGCAGCGTGAGGCCGCCGGCGACCGCCCGGGTGCGGGCCCGCACCGGGCGCGGTGGGGTGCCGTCGATGAGGCGCAGGTCCAGGGTGCCGGAGAAGCCGCCGGTGGCGGTCAGCCGCACCACGATGGCGTCCGCCGGGCGGGAGGCGAAGACCTCCACCCGCGCCTCGCCGAGCTCGTCGCGCCAGCGCAGCACGACCACGCCGGTCGCCGGGTCGACGCTGCGGTCCAGGTCCGTGCCCGGCCGGTGCGGGCGCACGGTGAGCGTCGCGGCGCCGACCAGGGGATCGATCCAGACCGTCTCCGCGTACGCCGGTTCGCCGGCCACCGCCCGCTCGCACACCGCCTCGGCGGCCCGCGCGTACTCCCCTCGATCGAGCAGGTCCCGCAGCCGGGGCAGGATCGGGGCCGTGTCCGGCGCTGGCAGGGGCGGGCCCAGCGGCAGGAACAGCCGTTCGTGCGAGACGGTCAGCCGCACCGCCGCGGGCGTGCCCCAGCACAGCGCGCCCTGCCGGCCGTTGCCGGTCACCAGCGCGTGCTCCCAATTGACAGCGTCCCGCACCGGCCCTAGTTTGGCGGGAATCCCAACAAACTACAAGCGGGGAGCGGCATGCCACGGCTGCTGTACGGCGGGGACTACAACCCGGAACAATGGCCCGCCGAGGTGCACGCCGAGGACGCCGAGCTGATGCGCCGCGCCCGGGTCACCACCGCGACCGTCGGCGTCTTCGCCTGGTCCAGGCTCGAACCCGCGCCGGGCCGGTACGCCTTCGGCTGGCTGGACGAGGTGCTCGACCGGCTGGCCGCCCACGGGGTCGGCGCGGTGCTGGCCACCCCCACCGCGTCCCCGCCGCCGTGGCTCGGCGTGGCCCACCCCGAGGTGCTGCCGGTCGGCCCGGACGGCGTACGGCTCAGCCACGGCAGCCGCGACACGTACTGCGCGAGCGCGCCGGCGTACCGCGACGCCGCCCGCCGCATCGCCGCCGCCCTGGGCGAGCACTACCGCGGCCACCCCGCCCTGACCATGTGGCACGTGCACAACGAGTACGGCACCACCTGCCACTGCGACCTGACCGCCGAGGCCTTCCGCTCCTGGCTCCGGCACCGGTACGGCGGCCTCGACGAGCTCAACGACGCCTGGACCACCGCGTTCTGGGGCCAGCACTACACGCACTGGGCGCAGACCCGGCCGCCGCGCCGCACCCAGTACCTGCCCAATCCCGCCCAGGTGCTGGACTTCCGCCGGTTCACCTCGGACGAGCTGCTGGCGGCGTACACCGAGCAGCGCGACGTGCTGCGCGCCGCGACCCCCGGCGTGCCGGTGACGACGAACTTCGTGCTCGGCGGCTGGGTGCCGGTCGACCACGCCCGCTGGGCCCGCGAGGTGGACCTGGTCGCCATCGACCACTACCCGTCCGATCCGGGCGCGGGCGCGCAGGAGCAGGCGGCGTTCGCGGCGGACCTGGCCCGCGGCTGGGCGCGGCACAGTCCCGGCGGACCCGGCTGGCTGCTGATGGAGACCGCCCCGAACCTCATCTACGCCGCCGACCGGATGCACACCAAGGAACCCGGGCGGATGGCCCGGCACAGCCTGGCCGCGGTGGCCCGCGGCTCGCGCGGCGCGCTGTTCTTCCAGTGGCGCGCCCCACGCGGCGGCGCCGAACTGTTCCACTCGGCGCTGGTGCCGCACGCGGGCCCGGACAGCCGGGTGTTCCGCGAGGCGGTCGCGCTGGGCGAGACCCTGGACCGGCTCGGCGAGACGGCCGGCGGCACGGTGCGGGCGGCCATCGCGATCGGGTACGACGAACCGTCGGCGTGGGCGCTGCAGGGGGCAGGCCTGCCGTCCAACCGGCTGGACCACGCCGAGGAGGCGGAGCTGGTGCACCGGGCGCTGTGGCGGCGGGGCCTCGGGACGGACGTGATCGGGGCGCTGGAGGGGCTGGCGGCGTACCGGATGCTGGTGCTGCCGATGCACTACCTGATGACCGACGCGCAGGCCGCGGGGGTGCGGTCGTGGGTGGAGGCCGGGGGGACGCTGGTGGTCACGTTCCTGAGCGGGGTCGCGGACGAGTGCGCCCGGGTGCGGACCGGGGGGTATCCGGGGGCGCTGCGGGAGCTGCTCGGCGTGCGGGTCGAGGAATTCCATCCGCTCGGCCCGGACGACCGCGTCAAGCTGTCCCCTGGCCCGGGGACAGACGCCGGCGCGGCGATGGCCGGCGAGCTGTGGAGCGAGACCGTGCACCTCGCCGGCGCCGAGGCCCTGTTGTCCTACCGTGGCGGTGTCCTGGATGGACTGCCCGCGGTCACCCGGCACGCGGTGGGTGCCGGGGTGGCCTACTACGTCTCCACCCGCCCGGCGGACGAGGGCTACGGAGACCTGCTCGCCGCCGTCGCGGCGTCGGCGGGAGTGACGCCGGACCCGGCCGGTGCGGTGCCCGGCGTGGAGGCGGTCCGGCAGCACCAGGACGGCCGGACCTGGCTGTTCCTGCTGAACCACACGGGCGAGGGGCACGAGGTGCCGGCCGCCGGGACGGACCTGCTGACCGGCGCGACCGTGACCGGCGTGCTGCGGCTCCCGCCGGGCGGCGCCGCGGTCATCCGCGAATCCTGACCACCGGCACCGACAGGATCGCACCGCGATCATCCGCGGGGCCGGACCGCGCGGCTCCAGCCGGGTGCGTGGTGCCGCGGCCGGCCGGTCGGGACGGCCGCGGCGTCCGCTCATCCGGTGACCGAGAACGAGTTCGTTCTGAAGTCCTTGCCGCCGGCCGACGAGGTGATCTCGTAGCCGAGCTGCACGTTGCCGATCGTCACGTCGCCGAACCAGCCTCGGGCCCGGATCCACTGGGCGATCGCCCGGATGTCCACGGTGCCCGCCGACGTGTTGCTCGTCCGCACGAACGAGTAGACCTGGTTGGCGCCGTTCGAGCCGCGGTAGATCGCCCAGGTGTGGCCGCCCACCGATGTGGTGGTCTGCAGGGTGCCCAGCGGGCCGACCGCGCCGTACTTGTTCATCCACAGCATGATCTCGTGGGCGTTGTCGGACGACCAGATGTCGTACGCGGTGGTGAAGGCGACGCCGCTGGTCGGCACGGTGACGTTGAAGCTGCTGGTGGTGGTGCCCAGCGCGCTGACCCGCTTGCCCAGGTAGCGGGTCGCGTTCGGGTAGGACTTGATGCCGCCGGTGTTCGGGTGGTTCGCCCACACGCCCCAGTTCGACGCCGAGTTGGCCCAGATCGTCTGCGGGCCGTAGCCGTTGCCCCAGACGTTGTTGTAGAGCGTGTAGCCGTTGCTCGACCAGGTGCCCCACCGGTCCGTCGACGACCAGACCGCCGCCTGGGCCGGCGCCGCGACCAGGGCGGATGCGGCGGTCAGCAGCCCGGCGACGAGCGTGCCGGTGAGCACCCGCAGGGAACGTCTCATGGCCGTTCCTCCTTCGTTAGTTTGGAATCGCAACTAAGTGCAACGATACATGTCGATTGATGGCGGCGGTGATCCGGAGCGGTGGCGGGTCCGTGTAACAGCCGTGAGGTCCGCAACCGAGGAGGCACGCACATGGCACGAGCAGCACAGCGCCGCAGGAGTCGCGTACTGGTCGCCGGGGTCGTCGCGCTGAGCATCGCCGCGGCGGTGGCCGGCACCCGGATGGCGTCCGCGGCGGAGACCGAGACGGTGACCGCGACCGTCCGGGTGACCGGCACCTTCGACGGGCAGGGCGGGCGCTTCGTGGCCGGCCCGGAACTCGGCGACGGCGGGCAGGCCGAGGGGCAGGACGCCATGTTCGAGCTGGCCGACGGCGCCACCCTGACCAACGTGACGCTCGGCGCGCCGGCCGCCGACGGGGTGCACTGCCTGGGCAGTTGCACGCTGCGCAACGTGAACTGGGAGGACGTCGGCGAGGACGCGGCCACCTTCACCGGCGCCGGCGCCACCGTGCTGGTCGAGGGCGGCTCGGCGGCCCAGGGCACCGACAAGGTGTTCCAGGACAACCGGCTCGCCGGCGGTTCCGTGACGATCCGCGACTTCGCCGTCACGGACTTCGGCAAGCTCTACCGCTCCTGCGGCAACTGTGACGAGCAGGCGGCCCGGACCGTCACCATCTCCGGGGTCACGGCGACCGCGCCAGGCAAGGTGATCGCCGCGGTGAACGTCAACCTCGGCGACAGGGTGACGCTGTCGGGCATCACCATCACCGGCTCGGGCGCCGATGACGTGCACGTGTGCGACCTGTTCGAGGGCAACGACACGGGTGCGGAGCCCGTCAAGATCGCCACCGAGCCGGACGGCGTGGCCTGCGTCGCCACCGGGATCACCGTGCAGTAGCGCCACCCCGCAGAGCGCCGTCGACCCGCCGGTCGGGGGCGCTCTGCTGTGAGCGCTCCCAAATTTCGCACCATACGATATGACCTGCTGGTTCATCTCGCTGTCACCTGTTTACAGCGAGCCGGAAACACGATTACTGTGAGCGCTCCCAGTATTGACAGGATTCGATCGACAGGCGGTCGCCCATGTTCCTCCGTGCAGTCCGGAAGCGGTTCGGCGTCCTCGGCGCCCTCCTCGCCGTCACCCTGCCCGCCGCGGCGGTCGCGGCTCCCGCCGGGGCGCAGGCCGCCACGCTGTCGATGCGCGGCGCCGACGTCTCGACCCTGCAGCGCGCGGTCGAGCTGGGTGCGAAGTACTACACGGCGGCCGGGGCCGTCGCCGACCCGCTCGACATCCTCAAGGGCGCCGGGGTGAACTACATCCGGCTGCGGGTGTGGAACAACCCGGTCAGCGGCTACAACAACGCCGCCAAGGTGCTGGCGTACGCCCGGACCGTCAAGGCCAAGGGTTTCAAGCTGCTGATCGACTTCCACTACTCCGACACGTGGGCCGACCCGGGCGTGCAGACCAAGCCCGCGGCCTGGTCCAGCCACGGGATCAGCACGCTGACCAAGGACGTCTACGACTACACGTACGGGTTGTGCACCAGCCTGAAGGCGCAGGGCACCACGCCGGACAGCGTGCAGATCGGCAACGAGATCAACGTCGGCATGCTGTGGAACGACGGCAAGGTGGTCAACAACGACTTCACCAACCTGAGCCTGCTGCTGAAGTCGGGGTACAACGCCACCAAGGCCTGCAACTCGTCCACCCAGGTGATCATCCACACCGCCAACTCGGACAGCGACGCGCACGCCCGCTGGTTCTACGACGGCATCCGGGCCAAGGGCGTCGCCTGGGACATCACCGGCCTGTCGTACTACTGCAACTGGCACGGCACGATGGCCAACATGACCAGCGTCATCGCCGACATGATCTCCCGGTACGGCAAGCCGACGATCCTGGCCGAGACCGCGACCCCGTTCACCACCAACAACGCCGACGGCACGGGCAACAGCATCACCACCGCCTGCTCCGGCTACCCGGCGACCTGGGCGGGACAGGCAGCGGCCTTCACCGCGGTGCAGAACGCGGCCAAGGCCGGCGGTGCCACCGGGGTCTTCTACTGGGAGCCGACCTGGACCGCCGTGCCGGGCAACGGCTGGGACCCGCGGAACATCGCCGGCTCCGGTGACGGCTGGGACAACATGGCCGTCTTCAACTGGACCAACGTCTTCAACGGCCTGGTGAAGTGGATCAGCTGAGCGCCGGTTGACCGCTGTCGATAATCTCGGGGTCATGGCCGAGCCACTTCGGACGACGGGGGTCCCGGATTGAATCTGAGCCTGGCCGTGAACCTCATCGCCGTATTGATCTCGGTTTCCGCGGTCGCCGCGTCCAGCCTGTTCGCCGTGCATCAGCTCCGGTCGATGCGCAGGTCCAACGAGACGCTGGTGGCGATCGAGTTGCTCACCCGCGAGTGCCGGACCACCGAGTTCCTCGAGAGCGAGGAGTTCGTGGTCAACGAATTGCGGAAGCATTCCCCCGAGGGCGGGATCGGCGCGTTGCCCGCCGACGCCCGGCGGCACGTCAGCCGGATCGGCCTCTACTACGGCAGCCTGGGCTTTCTCGCCGTCTTCGGGGGCATCCAGGAGAAGATGGTCGTCAGCCTGATGCCGTGGCGGGCGCGCCGGTCGTGGTTCGCGCTGGAGCCGTACATCATGGTGGAGCGCACGCTGCGGTCGCCCACCCATTTTGCGTACTTCGAACATCTGGTCTGCATGATCGCCGAGGCCGACCTGGCGGAGATCCATGAGGGTCTCCGGTTGCGGAAGATCGGCGCTCGGTCGGCGGAGTTCAAACGGCAGTTCCTGGCCCGGCCGGGACAGGCGGGACAGGCGCGACTCGCCGAGGGGACGGCGGAGCCGAACCCCCCGGCGCCGCAGAAGCGGCAGGAAGCGGCACCCTAGGTGCAGCTGACCCCGTTGAGGGCGAAGGCGGTCGGTGCGCGGTTCGCGCCGGTCCAGGAGGCCAGGAAGCCGAACGACACCGTGCCGCCCGGGGCCACCGTGCCGTTCCAGGACGCGTTCGTGACCGTGACGGCGGCGCCGGTCTGGGCCGCCGTGCCGTTCCAGGCCTGGGTGATCCGCTGACCGTCGGCGTACGACCAGGACAGCGACCAGCCGGTGAGCGCGGCCCGGCCGAGGTTGGTGAGGGTCACGTCGCCCTGGAAGCCGCCCGGCCAGCTGCCGGTGACCCGGTAGGACACCGCGCAGCCCCCGCCGGGCGCCGGCGAGGCGGAGGCGGAGGCGGAGGCGGATGGTGAACTGCTGGGGCTGATCCGGCTCGGGTCGACCACGCCCCAGTACGCCTGCTTGGCCTGCAGGGTGGTGTCGAACAGCAGCGGCGCGTCCTTGCGGGTCACCGGGAACGTGTCCAGCCAGGTGTTGTCGTCGGCCAGCCCCCACAACGTCACCGAAGTGATCTCCCCGGCGTACTCGCGGAACAGCGCGAACATGTCGCGGTACACGTACGCCTGCTGGAGCAGCCGGTCGGCCGGCGGCGCCGGGAAGGTCTCGCTGTTGTTGCGGTAGATGCTGACGTCCATCTCGGTGATCTGCTGCTCCAGGCCCAGCGGTACGAACTTCTGCAGCATCGCCTCGGTCTCGGCGACGGTCGGCCAGTCCACGTTCACGTGCATCTGGTGGCCCACCCCGTCGATCGGCACGCCCTCCGCCCGCAGCTTGCTGACCAGGTTGAACAGGGCGTCGCGCTTGGCCGGCACGTTGGTGTTGTAGTCGTTGATGAACAGCTTCGCGTGCGGCGCCACCTCGCGCGCCACGGTGAACGCCGTGCGGATGTAGTCCAGCCCCGTGATCGCGTACCACTGGCTGCGCCGCAGGCCGTCGGCCTGGCTCTCGTCGATCACCTCGTTGACCACGTCCCAGACCGCGATGTCCGTGCCGTAGTGCGCGGCGACGTTGCGGATGTGATTGGTCAGCCGGGCGAGCAGCAGCTCCTTGTTGGCCGCCGTCGCGGTCATCGGCGCGCCTGCCTCGTCGGTGAAGACCCAGGCCGGCGTCTGGTTGTGCCAGACCAGCGTGTGGCCGCGCACGGCCATCCCGTGCGCCTTCGCGTACGCGATCAGCGGGTCGGCCTCGGTGTAGCGGAACGTGTTCTCGCTGGGCTCGGTGGCGTCCCACTTGAGCGCGTTGCCCGGGGTGACGGAGGCGAAGTGCTTGGCGAGCAGTTGCCCGTGCACGCCGACCGTCTCCGCGGCCGTGATCGCGGCGCCCACCGGGAACTCGGTCACCACGTCGCGCACCGACGGGATGTCGGTCTGGATCGGCTGCGCGGGCACGTAGGAGATGCTCACGTCGTCGAGGAAGAACGAGCCCGTGGTGTTCGCCGTCTCCACGTAGACGCTCAGGAAGTCGACCTCGGTGGCCAGGGTGTAGCGGCCGGTGAGGTTGACCCAGCCGCCGGCGGTGACGGCGGTGTTGCCGACCACCTGGTCGTAGGCGGCCACTCCTGCGCTGCGCCGCTCCACGCTGAGCCGGGCGCTGTCGGCCGCGGCGCCGTCGGCCAGCCGCACCCAGGCCGAGATCGTGTACTGGGTGCCGAGGGTGAACCGGCCCAGCACGTCCAGCATCGGGCCCTGCCAGGTGGCGGCGCGCGCGGTGACCGCCAGGCTGCCGGTGCCGCCGTGCGCGACCGCGTCGCTGGGCGCCACCACGGCGGCGCCCCGTGCGGTCCAGTCCTGCGCGGTGCCGTCCTCGAACTCGCTCGTCACCACGGCGACCGGGGTGGGATCGGCCGCCGCGACGGGTGCGGCGGCGATCAGGGCGGGCGCGGTCAGGGCCGCCGCGGTGAGCAGCGCCAGCACGGCGCGGGTCGGGGTCAGGCGCATGACGGAGTTCCTCACGATGGGGGTCGCGGTCCGGGGGAGCGGACAGTGACGGTCATCGTTGCATGGGAGCGCTCCCAGAACAACGCCGCGATGTCGTGGAGGTTTCCGATGGTGCCTGAATCGGCGTTTGGTCGCGTCCTGTCGAACATGATCTGACAGAAACCACCATCATGCGTCAGCCGTGTTTACCGTCCATAGTGCTGGGTCCGCCCTGATCACCATTGACAAGCAGCGGTTTTGTTGCCAACGTTCGACCATCGTGTTTCGTGTTTGTTTTTGTTCGACCTAGGAGCATGTTCATGACGATGCTTCCCCGCGCCCTGCTGGCGTCCCTTCTCCTCGTGCTCACCCCCGCGACCGTGGCGCTCGCGCCGGCCGCCGCGACGGCCGGCACCCGGCCCGCCGACACCTCCTGCGCGACCACCGGCTCCGTCGACTTCGGCGTGGACCTGGCCGGCGCCGGCTGGCGGTTCCGCACCGGTGACGACCCCGCCTGGTCCGACCCGGCCTTCGTGGACACCGGCTGGGACGCCTGGTCGGTGCCGGACAACTGGGGCGCCGGCGAGCTGTCTTCCTACGACGGCTTCGCCTGGTACCGCCGGACGTTCACGCTGCCCGAGCGCCCGGCCGGGGTGACCGACTCCGCCGTCGTCGCCGCCCTCGGCAAGATCGACGACGCCGATCAGGCGTTCCTCAACGGCCAGGAGATCGGCCGCACCGGCGGCTTCCCGCCGGCCTTCGACTCCACCTGGGAGGTGCCGCGCGAGTACTACCCGGCGGACGGGCTGCTGCGCTGGGGCGCCACCAACGTGCTCGCCGTGCGTGTCTACGACGGCACCGGCGGCGGCGGTTTCTACCAGGGCCCGGTCGGCCTGTTCTCCAAGGCCCGGCTGCGCACGCTCGGCGGGATCACCGGTACGCCGGCCGGCAAGGCCCAGCTCGCCCACGCCTGCGCCATCCTCGGCAAGCAACACCGTGCCGTGGCCGCGGGTGACCTGCGCGCCTACGCCGGCACCCTGGCCGACGGCTTCTTCCACCAGGGCGACACGGCCGCCCGCCGCCTCGCCGACCTGCGCGCCTTTCCCGGCCGGTCGACGCTGCGGGACAGCCAGGCCGAGCTCTTCGTCGACACGCAGGGCCGCCTGGTCGTCGACACCATCCGCAGCTGGACCGGCGCCGACGGCACGGTCCTGCTGCCGCCGACCCGGGAGCTGCTCTACCTCGACCCGCGCCGCGACCAGGAGCTGGGCGACCACTCCCGGTTCTTCCGGGACAGCTACGAATCCGCCGCGATGGGCCGCCGGGTGCAGTTCAACGTGTACCTGCCGAAGGGTTACACCCGCACCACGGCGAAGCGCTACCCGGTCGTCTACCTGCTCAACGGGTTCAACGGCAGCAACATCGAGTGGGAGGCGCGCGACATGGACGCCGTCCTGGACAAGCTGACCCGGGACGCCGACCTCGAGGAGTCGGTCGTCGTCTTCCCGGACGGCGACAGCGGCTGGTACGTGGACACCTCGGTGGGCAACTTCCGTACGATGATCGTCAAGGAGATCGTGCCGCTGGTGGACCGGGCGTACCGGACCATCGCCGACCGCGAGCACCGCGGCGTCAGCGGGGTCTCGATGGGCGGCCAGGGCGCCTTCACCCTCGGGCTGACCCACCCGGACGTGTTCAGCTCGATCGCCAGCCACATGGGTGCGCTGAGCCTGGCGCCGCTCGCCGGCACCCCCGCCGAGCAGGCCGCGAACGCGAGCCTCCAGCCGATCGCCGTGGTCACCGCGGCGAGCGTGGCGGACCTGCGGCGGCACACCTACTACTTCGACGGCGGCGATCAGGACGACTACCGCTTCGGCGCCGCCGCCCAGCGGATGAGCACGGCGCTGGCCGCCAAGGGCATCCGGCACGACTACCAGCTGGGCGCGGGACGGCACGACGACGCGTACTGGATGCCCAAGCTGGACCGGTCGTTCGGCCTGCACACCGAGCAGTTCCGGGCGCACCCGTACCGGCAGGCGCGGGAGCCGCGGGCGCCGCGGACGGCGTACGTCTGGCCGTGAGACCCGGCGGCGAAAAGCGTGCGACATTGTCGGACGCCTCGCGTTGACCCCGGTTTTCGCCCTGCCTACCGTCGCGTCATGACCGCAGAAGTACCGCTGACCGTCCCGGCCGCCTGACCACGGCGGCCGGGCGGATCACGGTGTACCCCCAGCAGCGGCAGGCGACCATCCTCGAAGTGATCAACCGGGACGGCGGCGCCCGGATCACCGATCTGGGCCGCAGCCTAGGCGTCTCCGGGGTGACCGCGCGCCGGGACATCGAGGTGCTGGCCGGGCGTGGCCTGGTCGCCCGGGTCCGCGGCGGTGCGGTCGCGCTGACCCGCAGCCTGGACGGCCCCGGCCGGCACCCACGGCGCCGGCAGCGGGAGAAGCTGGCCATCGCACGGGCCGCGGCGGGCCTGGTCCGCCCCGGCGAGGCGATCGGCATCCTGGCCGGTACGACCACCCTGCTGCTGGCCGCCGAGCTGCTGGACGTGCCCGGCCTGACCGTGCTGACCAACTCGATCCCGGTCGCGGACGTGTTCCACGGCGCCGGCCGGCCGGACCGGACCGTGGTGCTGACCGGCGGCACCCGGTCGGCCACGGACGCCCTGGTCGGGCCGGTGGCCCGGCACACCGCCGCCGGCATCAACCTCGACGTGCTCTTCCTCGGCACGTACGGGATGACCGCGCGGGCCGGCTGCACCACTCCGGACCTGGCGGAGGCGCAGACCCACGGGATGCTGGTGCGCGCCGCCCGCCGGGTGGTGGTGCTCGCCGATCACAGCAAGTGGGGCGTCACCGGCGTGGCCACCGTCGCGCCGCTGGCCGGCGTCGACGTGCTGGTCAGCGACGACGGGCTGAGCCGCTCGGCCCGGGCGGCGCTGCGCGAGCACGTCGGCGAGCTCATGCTGGCGGCGGGCTGACCGGTTCGGGCGTGCTCCACCAGTCGGCCGGGTCGTCGTCCGGCTCGCCGGTGTCCCGCGACTGGTGCAGCAGCGCCTCGATCTGCACCGGCCCGGCCGGCCGGGCGAACAGGTAACCCTGGCCGTACGTGCAGCCCAGCGCGCTCAGCAGGGAGTGCTGATCGAGGTTCTCGATGCCCTCGGCCACCGTCTGCAGCCGCAGCGCCCGGCCCAGCTGCACCACGGCCTCGGCCAGCGTGGCGTCGTCCGGATCGGTGGCGATGCCGTCGATGAACGCCTTGTCGATCTTCAGGATGTCGATCGGGAACCGGCGCAGGTACGACAGCGACGAGTAGCCGGTGCCGAAGTCGTCGATGGCGATCTGCACGCCCAGGTCACGCAGCTCGTGCAGGGTGCGGATGGTGGCGTCGGTGTCCTGCATGAGCAGCGACTCGGTGATCTCCAGGACCACCCGGCCGGGGTCGATGCCGGAGTCGCGCAGCGCGCCCGCGACGTCCGCGACCAGGTCCGTGTGCTGGAACTGGCGGGCCGACAGGTTGACGCTCACCCGCAGCTGTTCGGCGCCCGGCACGTCCCGGTGCCAGGCGGCGACCTGCCGGCACGACTCGGTGAGCACCCGGTGCCCGAGCGGCACGATGAGGCCGGTCTGCTCGGCGAGGCTGATGAAGGTGTCCGGGGCGAGCAGGCCGAGTTCCGGGTGCTGCCAGCGCACCAGCGCCTCGACGCCGATCAGCCGGCCGGAGGGCAGGTCCACGATCGGCTGGTAGTGCACGACGAACTCGTCGTCGGCCAGCGCCTGCTCCAGCCGGACGCGGGCCTCGGCCTCCTGGACGGCGTCGGCGTACATGGACTCGTCGAAGACCACGTAGCGGTCTCGGCCGGCGGTCTTGGCGGCGTACATCGCCAGGTCGGCGTCGCGCAGCAGCTCGTGGGTGTCGGCCTCGGTCATGGTGTGGGTGATCTTGGCGGAGGCGATGCCGATGCTGGCGGTGGTGACCAGGTCGCGGTTGCCGACCCGGACGGGCAGCCGGACGATCTCCAGCAGCCGTTCGGCCAGCGCCGCCAGCTCCAGGTCGTCGAGGCCCTCGACCAGCACGGCGAACTCGTCGCCGCCGAGCCGGGCCAGCGTGTCGGCGGGCCGGATACAGCCGCCCATCCGGCTGGCGACGGCCCGGATCAGCTCGTCGCCGGCCGCGTGCCCGAGGGTGTCGTTGACCTTCTTGAAGTCGTCCAGGTCGACCAGCAGCAGCTCCACCCGGCCGCCGCTGCGCAGGTTGCGGGCGACCGCCTGGTTCATCCGGTCGCGGAGCAGGGACCGGTTGGGCAGCCCGGTCAGCGCGTCCTGGAACGCCTGCCGGGTGAGCTCGCCCTCCAGCGCCTTCTGCTCGCTGACATCACGGATGGTGAGCACGACAGCGGCGACGTGCGGGTCGTGCAGCCGGTTGGTGCCGGTCACCTGCACGTTGATCCAGCGGCCGTCGGTGTGCAGGCAGCGCGAGTCGATCCGGGCGGTGTGCCCGGGCGCCGCCGCGCTCAGCTCCACCATCCAGGCGGTCACCGGGGCGAGGTCGTCGGGGTGGGTCATCGCGACCAGGTCCTCGGTGCCGAACTTCGAGGCGTCCCGGCCCAGCACCCGGCCGGACGACGAGCTGGCGAACACGACCCGGCCGTCCGCCAGGGCGAGCACGGCGTCCGAGCCGTTCTCCAGCATCGCCTCGCTGCGGCGCTCGGCGACCGCGCGTTCGGTCTCCTGCTGGCGGCGGCTGTGCGCGGTCAGCACACACAGCCCGATCACCACGGTCAGGACCATCGACAGGGAGGCCACCAGCACCGGGCTCGGCTGCGCCGCGGTGACCGCGAGCAGGAGGTAGCCGGCCTGGGCGAACAGCCCCAGGCCGACGGTCGTGCCGGGCTTGAGCAGCGCGGAGGCGGCCACCACGACCACGATGGCGCCGGCCGGGTAGATCGCCAGGCCGTCGTCGTCGAACAGGTTGAAGACGTAGACGCCGGCCAGGCTGGCTGCGTACCAGGCGGTGAGCCCGGCGGGCACGCCGGGACGGCGCAGGATCCGGGGCCACGGCAGGGCGCTGGCGGCGAGCAGCACGACGATGCTCAACGCGAGCGGGACGAGCCACCACCGGTACTCCGGCGCCCAGGCGACCTGGACCCGGATCGCCCCCATCAGAGTGAGCGCGGCGATGATCCACAAATCGAGTCGGACCTGCCGGGCATGGTAATGCGCCACGGAGGCGTCGGATCCGGCCCATTGCTGCACGCCCTTATGTCGGACGGTCCGGCCCGACTCCGGAGACAAAGCGCGGAATTGTTTTTCGCCGCGGCGCCGTGGCCGACACTCCCGCGCGGCTGCCCCAGCGGCGCGCGTCGATCTGACAAGATCCCCCTTTCGTCAACGCCGCTGATGCGAGGGACCGCCGCCATGCCCCGCGACCGCCCGTACGTCCCGCGCGACCGGGCCGCGCCCCGGGGCGGCGCGGGGGACCCGCTGCGCGACGCGCTGGACCTGCTCGGTGCGCCGCGCGCCGGCCGCCGCCCCACCGGCCCCGGCCCGGCCCCGATCCCGCCCGCCCCGGCCTCGGATGGCTCGGCCCCGGCGCCGTCGCTTGCCTCGGATGGGGCAGCCCCGGTCCGGTCGGGCTCGGGTGTTGCGCTCCCGCCGGGCGCGGCTGCCCCGGCCCCTGTCCGGCCGCGTTCGCGTGGAGCGCTCCCGCCGGACACGGCTGTGACGGCGCCGGTCCGGCCGCGTTCGCGTGTTGCGCCCCTGCCCGGCGTGGATGCGGTAACCCCGGCCCGGCCTGGCTCGGACCGGTCGACGTCGGGCGCGCGGGCCTCCGGTGGGTCGGACCCGGTTTCTCCGGTGGGGCAGCGGCTTTCTCCGGTGGGGCAGCGGCGGTCCGTTCCGCCCCGGCAGCGGGGAGCCCGCGAGCCGGCGCCCGCCCCGGTGCGGTGTACCCCCGCTCCCGGGCCGGCCCGGCCGGCCGGCAGTCGCCGGCGGATCCGGCTGGCCACCGTCTTCTCGCTCGCGTTGTTCACCGCCATCGGGGTGCGGCTGGTGGTGCTGCAGGTGGGCCAGTCGCCCGCCGAGGTGGACCTGCTGCTGGCGCAGCAGCGCAGCCGGCTCGTGGAGATCGAACTGCCCGCGGCGCGCGGCAGCATCGTGGACCGGTCCGGGGCCGTGCTGGCCCGCAGCGTGGAGGCACGGTACGTGTACGCCGACCCGCAGCTGATCGAGGACGCCCCGGCCGCGGCCGCCCGGCTCTCCCCGCTGCTGGGCATCGCGCCGTCGCGGCTGACCCGGCTCATGGCCCGGCAGAAGCGGCCCAGCGGCGCCGACTCCCGCTTCGAGTACCTGGCCCGCGGCGTGGACATCCCGCTCGCCCGGCGCGTCGACGACCTCGGGCTGGCCGGCATCGGCACCGGCCGCGACGAGCGCCGGGACTCCTCCGGCGCCGACCTGGCCAGCAACCTGATCGGGTTCACCGGCGAGGACCGTACCGGGCTGGAGGGCCTGGAGGCCCGGTACGACGACGTGCTGCGCGGCCGGGACGGCCGGCTGGTGCACGAGCGCGGCAACCCCCAGGTCGACGACGGCCGGCTCGCCAAGGAGATCCCCAGCGGCTACCACCGGCTCACCCCCGCGCGCCCGGGCGCGACCCTGCACCTGACGATCGACCGGGACCTGCAGTTCCAGGCCCAGCGGGCGCTGTGCCCGACGCTGGCGCGGGCGGCGGCCGCGTTCGGCGCCGCGGTGGTGCTCGACGTGCGGACCGGCGAGGTGCTGGTCCAGGCGAGCTGTCCGGGCTTCAACGCGGCGAAGCCGCTGGACCTCGAGCCCGCCGAGCGTGCGGACGTGGCCAGCAGCGTCGCCGCGGAACCGGGTTCCACGCACAAGGCGTTCGTGGTCGCCGCGGCGTTGCAGGAGGGCGTGATCACCGCGGACACCACGGTGCCGGCGGGCGGTCCGCTGGTGCGCGGCGGTACGCCGTTCGCCGACGAGCACCCGCAACCGGCCGGCACCCGGCTGACGATCCCGGAGGTGCTCGCGTACTCGTCGAACGTCGGCACGATCGCGGTCGCCGACCGGCTCGGCCCGCAGCGGATCTTCGACTATCAGCGGCGGTTCGGGCTGGGTGCCACCACCGGAGAGGGGATGCCGGGGGAGAGTGCGGGACGGTTGCTGGCCCCGCCACAGTGGAGCCCTTCGGCCACCGGCTCGGTGCCGATCGGCGCCAGCGTGGACGCGACACTGCTGCAGATGGCCGCCGGCTACGCGGCCATCGCCAACGACGGCGTGTACGTCGCACCGCGCCTGGTGCAGTCCGCCGTCGCCGCCGACGGCACGGTGACCCCGGGCCCGGCGCCCCGGACCCACCGGGTGCTCAGCCCGGAGGTGGCCGCCGAGGTGCGGACCATGCTGGAGGCCGTGGTGGTGCTCCCCGGCGCGACCGGGCGCCGCGCGGCCGTGCCCGGCTACCGGGTCGCGGGCAAGACCGGCACCCTGGACCGGCTCGTCGACGGCCGGTACACCAGCGCGAACGCGGTCTCGTTCATCGGCATGGCCCCGGCCGAGGCGCCCCGCTACGTGGTCGCCGTCTCCGCCGCGGTGCCGCGGGGCGCCGGGGGTGAAGTGGCGGCCCCGGTGTTCAGCAGCATCATGGGTCTGACCCTGAGCCGGTACCGGGTGCCGCCCTCGACGGCCCGCCCTCCGTCGTTCGAGTGATCCCGCAAGGTAAGTTGTGGCTGGCGAGGCGTGTCCAGGAAGGCTGAGGGGGAGGCCCGATGACCACCGATCGGTCCCGATCCACCGGACGCCCGACCCTCGACCAGGTCGCGGAGCGGGCCGGTGTCGGCCGCGGCACCGTGTCCCGGGTGGTCAACGGGTCGGCGCAGGTCAGCCCGGGTGCCAAGGCCGCGGTCGAGGACGCGATCGCGGAACTCGGGTACGTGCCGAACCGGGCCGCCCGCACCCTGGTGACCCAGCGGACCGACTCGATCGCGCTGGTCATCTTCGAGTCCGGCGAGCGGTTCTTCGCCGAGCCGTTCTTCGGCCGGATCGTCCAGTCGATCGCGTCCGTGCTGGTGGAACGCAACCTGCAGATGGTCCTGATGATCTCCCAGTCGGAGCCGGAGCGGGAACGCCTGGAGGGCTACCTGACCCGCCAGCACGTCGACGGCGCCCTGCTGCTGTCGCTGCACGGCACCGACAACCTGCTGTCGAAACTGGAGCAGCGCGGCGTGGCCACGGTCCGCGCGGGCCGGCCGACCCAGGCGGAGCAGGGCTGCTTCGTGGACGCCGACAACCGTGGTGGCGCCCGCGAGGCCGTCGACTATCTGCGCCGGTCCGGGCGGCGGCGGATCGCCACCATCACCGGGCCGATGGACATGGCGCCCGGCGTGGCCCGGCTCGACGGCTACCGCGACGTGGTGGGCGAGGGCATCGTCGAGCACGGCGACTTCAGCGAGGAGAGCGGCGCGGCGGCGATGCACCGGCTGCTCGACCGGCACCCCGGCGTCGACGCCGTCTTCGCCGCCTCGGACATGATGGCCGCGGGCGCGCTGCGGGCGATGCGCGAGCGCGGGCTGGTCGCGCCGGGCGACATCGCGGTGATCGGCTTCGACGACTCGGTCATCGCCCGGCACACCGACCCGCCGCTGACCAGCGTGCACCAGCCGATCGAGGAGATGGGCCGGCAGATGGTCCGGCTGCTGCTGGCCAAGATCGACGGCGCCGACCCGGGCCCGGGCGGCCCGGTGCTGAGCACCCGCCTGGTCGTCCGCGGCTCAGCCTGACCGCCGCCCCGCCCGCCCGGTCCCGCCCGCCAGACCCGCCCGGCCCGGAAAGCCGGCCGGCGGGCCAGCCGGAGCCGCCCGCTCGCCCGGTCCCGCTCGCCCCGCCGGTCCCGCCCGGCCGGTCCCGCCCGGCCGGTCCCGCCCGGCCGGTCCCGCCCGGCTCGTCGTTCGGCCAGGCCGGCCCGGAGCGCCGGCCCGGAGCGCCGGCCCGGAGCGCCGGCCCGGAGCGCCGGCCCGGAGCGCCGGCCCGGAGCGCCGGCCCGGAGCGCCGGCCCGCAGGGTCAGCCGGAGCCGACCGCCTGGTCCAGGTCGGCCAGGCGGTCCCGGAGCACCTCGGCGCGGCCGGCGTCCACACTGCCCTCGCTGACCCGGTCGCGCAGCTTGCGGCGCAGCTCGCTCACCTGCTCCTCGGCCTGCCGGCCGTCCGCGCGGCCCAGCGTCCCGAGCAGGTTCAGCAGGTCGACCGCGACGTCCGGCCGGATCTGCCCCTGCGCCCGGCCGGCCTCGATCGCCGAGCGGACCCGGGCCAGCGCCACGTCGACGTCCAGCGGCGCGGCCGGGGTGGCCGCCGATCGCGGGGTCACGGACGCCGTCGTCGCGCGGGGTGCGGGTGACGGGCTGGCCGGCGGCTGGGCGGTCGCCGGGGCCCGGCCGGCGTCCTCGGTCTGCCGTGACGTGCCCAGCGACGCGAACACGGCCAGCATGGACACGGCCAGGGCCACCAGCCCGGACCAGAGCACCAGCCGCCGCCGTCCGGAGCGCCGGGTGCCGCCCGCGCCGGCCGGCTCCGCGGGCGCGGGCTGCTCCGGCTCGGCCAGCTCGGTCAGGATCTCGTTGACCTCGGCGGCGGCCGGGCGGCGGTCCGGCTCGTCGACCAGGCACCGGCACACCAGCTCCCGGAACGCCGGCGGCAGCGTGGCCGGCAGTGCCGCCGTGCCGCCCGCGCGGGCCTGGGCCAGCTCCTCCCAGGTGTCCACGGGGTACGGCGGCTGCCCGGTGACCATCTCGTACAGCAGCACGCCGAGGCCGTACACGTCGGTGGCCGGCTCCGCGGGCTTGCCGTCGAGGCGCTCCGGGGCCACGTACGCCGGGGTCCCGAAGGTCGCCCCGGTCTCGTCGTCGTCCGGCTCGCCGGTGACCGCGCTGATCCCGAAGTCGAGGATCTTGACGCCGGTCGGGGTCAGCATCACGTTGCCCGGCTTGACGTCGCGGTGCACGACGCCGCTGGTGTGCGCGGCGGCCAGCGCCTCGGCCACCGCGGCGCCGATGGTGGCGGCCTCCCGCCACGGCAGCGGCCCGCGCACCAGCCGGGCCGCCAGGGTCTCGCCGCCGAGCAGCTCCATCACCACGAACGGCGCCACCGAACCGTCCGGCCGGACCGCCTCGTCGTAGTCGTGCACCGCGGCGATGCCGGGGTGCGAGAGCCGGGCCCCCATCCGGGCCTCGCGCCAGGCCAGCTGGAGCACGTCGGCGCGGGCCCGGTCGAGGCCGGTGGGCAGCTTGAGGGCGACCGGGCGGGCCAGCAGCTCGTCCTGGGCGTGCCAGATCTCGGCCATCCCGCCGGTCTCCAGGCGCGAGACCAGGCGGTAGCGGAACGCCAGGAGGGTGCCCGCCGCCGGCCAGTCGTCGCTCATCTCGGAACACTCGCCCAGCGCACGCGACGTGTCAACTCGTGAGGTCGTCCAGGGCCGCGGCGAACACCTCGTGGTGGCGGGCGACGTCGCGCGGCGTGGTGTCCGGGCACATCAGCGCCATGTTGTGGAACGGCGTCAGCAGCACCCCCCGGTTGATCAGGTATGTGTGCAGGAAGTCCGCCAGCTCCGGATCGGCGCTCGCGGCGGACTCGGTGCCCGTCCGCGGCGCCGGGGCGGTGAAGCGGTACTCCACCCGAGCGCCGAGCTGGGCCACCGACCAGGGCAGCGCGTACCCGTCGATGATCTTGCGGATGCCGTCGGCGAACGCCCCGGCCACCTCGGTCATCGTGCCGAACGCGGCGGCGGTGAGCACCTCCTCCAGCGTCGCCCGGGTGGCGGCCATCGACACCGGGTTGCCCGCCAGCGTGCCGCCGACCCCGCCCATGTCGATCAGGTCGAGGTCGGTGCGCCCGGCCAGCCGCGCGGCGAGCTCGGCGCTCAGCCCGTACGCGCCGATCGGGATGCCGCCACCGATGGCCTTGCCGATGGTGATCACATCCGGGTCCAGGGACCAGGCGGCGGTCGCGCCGCCGGGCCCGGCGGAGAACGTGTGCGTCTCGTCGTTGACCAGGTACGTGCCGTGCTCGCGGGTCAGTGCCCGGACCCCGGCGAGGTAGCCGGGCTCGGGCAGCACGATGCCGATGTTGGTCAGCGCCGGCTCCATCAGCACCGCCGCGACGTCGCCGTGCGCCAGCTCCCGGGCCAGCCCGTCCAGGTCGTTGAACTCGGCGACCCGGCTGGTCAGCGTCACGTCGCCGGGGGCGCCGACGTTGCCCTCGCGGCTGCGCGGGCGGCCGTCCGGGCCGACCACGATCAGCGACTCGTCCACCGAGCCGTGGTAGCAGTAGCTGTTGACCAGGATCCGGGGGCGGCCGGTGGCCGCGCGCAGCAGCCGGATCGCCCACCGGTTGGCGTCGGTGGCGGTGAGCGCGAAACTCCAGGCGGGCAGCCCGAAGCGGCGGCTCAGCTCGGCGCCGACCAGCGCGGCGTCCTCGGTCGGCACCATCGTGCCGGCGCCGCCCAGGTCGGCCAGTCGGCGGGTGACCGCGGCGACCACGGGCGCGGGGGAGTGGCCCGCCATCGCGGCGGTGTCACCGAGGCAGAAGTCCACGTACTCGTGGCCGTCGATGTCGGTGAGCCGGGCCCCGCGGGCCCGGTCGAGGTAGACCGGGTAGCCGGCCGCGCTCTTGTTCATCCAGGTCATCGGCACCCGGCCGAACAGGTGGTCGGCGCGGGCGTAGGCCGCCGCGGACCGGGGGTGCCGGTCGGCGAAGGCGGCCCGCTCGCGCTCCGTCAGGGTCTGCAAGCGGGCGCGGTCGATGGAATCCGTCGGCATGGCGCGACGCTACCAATGATCCACGCGGGCAACGACCGGCCGGACGACCGATTCCGGACCGCGGCTCAGAAGAGCGCAAGCTGGCCCGGGGTGGGATCGCGCCGGCCGGTCAGCCCGCCGCGCAGCTTCCAGGGTTGCAGCTCCGGCATCGGCTCGGTGACCACCACCGGCGGGACCCCGCCGGTCAGCGCCCACAGCGACGGCCCGAAGTTGATGCCGCGTCCGGACAGGACGGCGCGCATGTCGCCCAGGCGCAGCGGCAGCCGGGCCCGGTGCAGGCCCGGCATCGGCAGGTCGGCGCGCATCCGCATGAGCCGGCGGTTGCGCTCGACCAGCGCCCGGGTCTCCGGCCGGCCCAGCTCGTCGGTGCACTGGGCGCCGACCACCTCGCGGACCGCCTGCGCGTCGCCCGCGTCGATGGCGGCCCAGGCGGCGTCGACGGTGGCGAAGGCGGCCAGCAGCCGGGCCGCGGTGGCCGCGCCGAACCGGCGCGCGCCGGGCAGGTTGTCGGACGGGTCGCCGCGCAGGGCGGCGTAGTCGCGGTACTGCTCCGGCCGTACGCCGCAGAGCGCGAGCAGGCCCTCGGGGTCGACCAGCACGGCCTCGTCGAAGCCGCCGTTGCGCACCCGCAGCACCGAGGTGTGCTCGTCGATCAGCGCGAACGCGTCCCGGTCGCTGGTCATCAGCACCGAGCGCCAGCCGTTCTCCCGGGCGTGCGCGGCAGAGCTGGCCAGCACGTCGTCCGCCTCGTAGGCGGGTGGCACGACCGTGCAGACGCCGGCCGCGCTCAGCAGCGCGGGCGCGCCGGCGATCTGCTCGCTGAGGTCCGCCGGCTTGTCCGGGCGGTGCGCCTTGTAACCCGGATACTCGGTGCGCCGGGCCGACTCCCGCGGGCAGTCGAAGCCGACCACCACCGCGTCGGGGCGCAGGTGCGCGGCGGCCCGGGCCAGGTAGCCGACCAGTCCCCGCAGCGCCCACACCGGCCGGCCGGCCCGGTCCAGCAGCCCCTCCATCGCCGCGGCGTGGTAGGCGCGGTGCAACAGGCTGTTGCCGTCCAGGACGAGCAGCAGGGGGGCCGGGGGCGACACCCGGACAGCCTATGCCGGACCGTACCGCGCGACGAGGGCCGCACCCGGCCGGTGAGCTCGGCCCGGACCGCGGCGGGCTCCGGCACCGGCACGGCGGCGCCCCAGCCGGCCGGCCGCTCCGCGATGGACAGCGCCATCGGGGCCGCGACCCGCACCCGGGCCCGCCCGTCCGGCCGCGTCTCCAGCGGCTCGCAGTGCCGGCCGATCCGCGCGAAAAGCCTCAGCTGCGGCGCGGGCCGTCCGATTGTCGGGGCCGAACCCCGGAACAGAGGAGCTGCCATGGCCGCCGCCGCCGACATCACCGCCGCGATCATGGCCGGCATCGCGAGCCTGGGCGTGCCCTGGTGGGGCTGGGCCGCCCTGTTCGTCATGGTGTTCTTCGGCCTGCTGGTGCCGGGAGCGCAGGAGACCGAGCCGGACGCGGCCGACCGGCTGCGCGGCGGGGTCTGAACCGGAAAAGGCGTGGCGGCCCCCGGACCGCCGCGCCTACCATCACCGCATGACCTGGCGATGGTGACCCTCCGGTAACGACCGCCGGCTGGCGGCCACCCTGTACGCGTACGCGTTCCTGGGTGATCTTGTCGTGTTCTACCCGGTGTACGCGCTGCTGTTCGCCGACACCGGCCTGTCGGTCGGGCAGATCTCCTCGCTGTTCGTGCTCTGGTCGGCCGGCAGCACCCTGCTGGAGGTTCCCTCCGGCGCCTGGGCCGACGCCGTCTCCCGGCGGCTGCTGCTGTGCCTGGCGCCGCTGCTGGCCGCGGCCGGATTCGCGCTCTGGGTGCTGGCCCCGTCGTATCCGGCCTTCGCGGCCGGTTTCCTGCTCTGGGGTGCCGGCGGCGCGCTCAGCTCCGGTGCCCTGGAGGCGCTGGTCTTCAGCGAGCTCGACCGCCTCGGCGCGGCCGGCCGCTACGCCCGCGTGATGGGCCGGGCCCGGACGGCCGAGACCATCGGGGTGCTGGTTTCCACCGTGCTGGCCGGCCCGGTGCTGGCCGCAGGCGGCTACCCGGCGATCGGCGCGGCCAGCATCCTGGCCTGCCTGCTCGCCGCGGCCGTCGCCACCACCTTCCCCGAGCACCGCGGAGCCGCGGGCGCGGGGGACGACGATGACGATGACGACCTCGGCTGGGCGGCGAGCCTGCTCGCGGGGCTGGCCGAGGTCCGCGCCGACGGTGCGGTCCGGGCCGCCGTCGTCCTGCTCGCGGTGGTGACGGCGGTGTGGGGCGCGCTGGACGAGTACACCCCGCTGCTGGCGGAGGAGACCGGTGTCGCCCGCGAGACGGTGCCGGCGCTGCTCCTGCTGCTCTGGGCCGGGGTCACGGTGGGCGGTCTGCTCGCCCCGCTGGGTGAGCGGCTGACCGACCGGGGGTACGCCGTGCTGCTCGCCGGGTCCGCCCTGGCGCTGGGCGCCGGCGCCCTGCTCGCCCGGCCGGCCGGGTTCGTGGCGGTGGCGGCCGGGTTCTGCGGCTTCCAGCTGGCCACGGTGCTGGCCGACGCCCGGTTGCAGGCCCGGATCACCGGCGCTGCCCGGGCCACGGTGACCTCGCTGGCCGGCACCGCCACCGACCTCGGCACGATCGCCGTGTACGGCGGCTACGCCCTGCTCGCCACCGGGGCCGGCCACGGGGTCGCCTTCGCGGTGCTGGCGCTGCCGTACCTGATCATGGCCCTGGCCCTGGTGGCGCGACCGCGGGGGAGAATGGGGCGATGAGCGAACCGCAGCTGTTGTCCGCCTGGGCCGGGCACTGGACCGGATCCGGCACCGGCGTCACGGTGATCCTCCCGCCGGCCGGCACGGTCGGCTCGGGGGAGGTCCGCGGCGGCGCGCCGGCCACCCGGGAGTTCGCGCTGCTCGAACCGACCCGGCTGGTCGACCGGGTGGACGCGGTGGTGCTCTCCGGCGGGTCCGCGTTCGGGCTCGCCGCCGCCGACGGGGTGATGGCGCTGCTCCGCGAGCGGGGCAGCGGCTTCCCCACCCCGGCCGGCCCGGTGCCGATCGTCGTCGGCATGTCGATCTTCGACGGCTCGGTGCGGACCGGCCCGCCCGACGCGGCGAGCGGGCGCGCCGCCGTGCTGGCCGCGTACTCCGGCGTGGCGCTGGCCTCCGGCCGGGCCGGCGCCGGCACGGGCGCCGCGACGGGCAAGTGGCGCGGCCGCACCGACCCGGGCGGGCTGGGCTGGGCCGAGCGGACGGCGGGCGCGGCCCGGGTGGCGGCCGTCGTCGCCGTCAACGCCTGGGGTGACGTCATCGGCCGCGACGGCGAGCCCGTGTTCGGCGGCGCCGCCGGGCCCGTCCGGCCCGAGCCCGCGTACGGGATGCAGAACACCACGGTCGGCGTCGTGCTGACCGACGCCCGGCTGTCCAAGAACGACTGTTACCTGCTGGCCCAGAGCGGTCACACCGGTTTCGCCCGCGCGATCCACCCGGCCCACTCCCGGTACGACGGCGACGCGGTGGTGGCCCTGGCGACCGGCGGCTCCACGGTGGACGCCGATCTTGACCTGCTGCGCGCGGTCGCCGTCGACACTGTCGCCGCCGCTGTGCGCGCCGCCGTCATGCCACCGGCCTGAGGGCGGGCTCCCGCCACGGCAGCAGCGCGACCAGTGCCAGCAGCATCAGCGTGAACGTGTTCTGCAGGAGCACCGTGCGCATGCCACCCGGGCCGGCCGCGGTGAGCCAGATCGGGGACACGACGCTGAGGGCGTACACCGTGGCCGCGGCCACCGCCGGCAGCGGATCGCGGCGCCGGGCCGCGAGATCGGCCAGCAGGAGCGCCGCGACCGGCAGGAACACCAGGTGGTGGGTCCAGGACATCGGGCTCACCAGGTTCGCGGTCAGGCCGGTCAGGGTCAGGGCGGCCGGCTCGTCCCCGGCCGCGTGCGCCAGCCGGGCCCGGCGCAGGCCCACCACCAGGACCACCGCGCAGCCGGTCAGCCACCAGCCGGCCGGCGCCGACACCGTGCCGGCCAGCCGGGCTAGCAGGCCGCTCAGCGACTGGTTGGTCAGCGCGGCCGCGGCGCCCACCCGCTCGGTCTGCCACAGCAGGTCGCCGAAGTAGCGCAGCGACTCGGCCGGGGCCAGCAGGAACGCGCCCACGGTCAGCCCGGCCGTGGTCAGCGTCGCGGTGCGCGCCGCCCGCCACTGCCCGGTGACCAGCAGGTACCCGATGAACAGCCCGGGGGTGAGCTTGATCGCGGTGGCGATGCCGACGCCGGCGCCGGCCCACCGCGACCCGGCGCGGCCGAGCACCAGCAGATCCAGCACGACCAGGGCGAACAGCCACAGGTTCACCTGACCGAAGCCGAGCGTCTGACGGACCGGCTCGGTGCAGAGCGCGAGCGGCACGGCGGCCGCGAGCACGTGCCGCGGCGGGCGGCCGTGCCGGGCGGCGATCGGGGCCAGCAGCACCGCCAGCACCACGGTCAGCGCCAGCACGCTGCCGACGGCGTTCAGCCAGCCCGCCGTCTCCGCCGGGACGCGGGCCACCGGCTGGAGCACGAACGCGGCGAACGGCGGGTAGGTGAAGCCCAGCTCGCCGCGGACCGGCGCGGCGTAGTCGTACAGCTCGCCGCCGTTGCCCCACCAGCGGATCGCGTCGTGATAGATCACCATGTCGAAGAACCGGTAGTGCGCGGCGAAGGCGCGCACGGCCAGGCCGAGCAGCGCGGCCAGGCCGCAGATCACGAGGGTACGGACCCAGCGCCGGCGGGTGCGGGGCGCGGGCTCGGCGAGCAGCGTCACAGGGGTCTCCCGGGGTCGGGGCAGCAGGAACCGGCCGATCGGCGCGGGGGCGCGACGGCGGGACCGGACAGGGTTCTAGGGCTTGTCGCTCCAGGCGACCGCCGTGACGGCGGTGCTGTACTGCACGGCGCCGGCGGGCAGGCCGGCGTTGTCCGGCCCCGGCTGCCGCACCACGGCCTGGGTGTAGGTGATCCGGTCGGAGTCCGGCCCGAGGTACACCTGCCACTCGACCAGGCCGTACCGCTGGGTCGGCGCGGTGTAGGCCAGCGCCCGCGCGGGCCGGCCCAGCGGATCCGCGCCGGCGTCCAGGGTGCGCACCCCGGTCAGCCCGGCCAGCATCCGGAAGATCTTCGCCCGGTCCGCGCCGCCGGCCCGGCCGGTGAACGTGTCGAGCAGCTTCGTGCCGGTGCGGAACAGCCAGCCCTGCGGGTCCGCCGGGGTGGTCAGCCCGGCCTCGGCCAGCCAGGCGAGCATCGCGGGCCCGGTGGCGGCCGGATCGTCGGGCAGCTCACCCAGCTCACCCGCGAACGCCTGGTCGCCGGCCAGGTCCGGGTGGAGCCCCCGGTCGTCGTCGGCGGGCAGTTCGGCCGGGCCGGGCGAGCCGTCGGAGGCGTACGCGGCGGCGCCGGCGGCGGTCAGCGGCCGGACGCTCGAGCCCTGCTCGCCGATGGTCACCCAGCCCTCGCCCGGCAGGCCGTCCGCGGGCTGGACACTCTGGACGGAGTCGACCCGGATCACGTCGTAACCCGGCCCGGCGCCGAGGTGCACGACCCGGGCGACGCTGCCGGTGGCGAGCACGAACTGCCCGCGCCGGCCCTCCTGCCCGGCCCGGGCCGCGGCCGCCGACAGGATCGACTGCGGGGTGGCGACGCTGGTCACCGCCGGTGGCCGCGGCGGGGGACCGCGGTGCACGACGATGAACGCGGCCGCCGCCACAGCGGCGAGCGCGGCCGGGACCAGCGCGTACCGCCATCGCGGCGCGGGCGGCAGGGTCAGGCGGCGGCGGGGCTGGGCCAGCACGGCCCGGTGCAGCGAGAGCGCCCGCGGCGAGGTCGCGGCGCCGGCCAGCTCGGTGTCGGGCACGGGGTTGGCGGCGGCCAGCCGGGCCATGGCGTCCTGGTCGGTCATGCGGACTTTCCCCTCGGGCTCGCGGCACTGTGCAACTCGTACGGTCGGGGCGCCGGCGGCGCCTGGTCCTGGTCCCGGTCCGCCGCCTCGAGCAGCCGGGCCAGCCGGCGCCGGGCCCGGTGCACCCGCACCTTGAACGCCACGGCGGTGCAGCCGAGCAGGTGCGCGGCCGCGTCGTGGCTCAGCCCCTCCCAGCCGATCAGCAGCAACGCCTCCCGGTCGGGCCGGGACAGCCGGCCCAGCGCCTCGCGCAACCCGGCGTCGGCGACCACCGAGACGGCATGGTCGGGTGCCGGCGGCACGCCCCCGCCCGCGATCCGCTCGGTGAGCCGGAGCCGGCGCCGGGCGGCCCGCTCCTCGTTGGCCAGACTGTTGCGGGCGACCCGGTAGAGCCACGGCAGCGGCTCGCCCGGCAGCCGGCCGAAGTGCCGCCAGGCCGTGGCGAAGGTGTCGGCGACGACGTCGTGGGCCCGGGCCTGGTCGGTACGGCGCGACACGAACGCCAGCACACGGGGGTAGTGCCGGCGGAACATCGCCGTGAACTCCTCCTCGTCGCTCACGCCGGCCCTCTCCCCTCGTCGCGCCGCCTCGTCGTCCGGTTCAGGTCCGGCCGGCGCGCTCCGGTTACCGGATCGGCCGACTTCTTTTCCGGCGCCGCCGCGGGAACCGCGCTGACCTGCGCCGGGGCGAAATTCCAAAATCGGCTCCGCGGCGCGGCCCGGACCGGAGAATGGTGCCATGGCAACGCTTGCCGATCGGCTCCCGCGTGGCGCCCGGCTCTCCGAGGAGTCCTGGGCCGCCCGACACCGCATCGTCACCAGGCTGCTGTGGCTGCACGTGCCGGCGCTGGTCCTGCTCGGACTGCTCGGGCCGATGCCGGCCTGGGAGGCCGCCGCCGTGCCCGCCGGCATCGTCGTGCTGGCCGTGGCCGCCGCCGTGCTGCCCGCGCCGCGAGCCCGTGCCTCGGCCGCGAGCATCGGCCTGATCGCCTGCACCTTCGCGGCCATCGAGCTGTCCGGCGGCGAGATGGCCATGCACATCCACCTGTACGCGGTGCTCATCTTCGTCGCGCTCTACCAGCAGTGGACACCGCTGCTCTGGGCCGTGGTGATCGTGGTGCTGCACCACGGCTCGCTGGGCCTGCTGCACCCGCACCGGGTGTTCGGCATGCCCATGTCGATGCTGGAAGGGCTGGGTCAGGTGGTCCTGCACGCCGGGCTCGCCGCCCTCGAGGTCATCGGCATCATCGTGTTCTGGCACTTCGCCGAGCAGGCCGAGCGCGAGGGCGAGGCGCTGGCCGAGGCGGCGGAGGCCCAGCGGCTGGCGACCGTCCGCGCCGAGCAGGAGTCCGCGGCCCGCGCGGCCGACGCGGACCGGGTCCGGTCCGCCGAGGTCTCGGCCCGGGCCGAGCGGCTCTCGGCCGACGCGCTGGCCATCGGCGAGCAGGCCCGCGCCGCGATCACCGCCGTCGCCGCGGTCGACACCGAGCTGGCCGGGCTTGCCGGCGCGGTCCGCGACATCTCCACCCGGTCGCAGGAGGCGGCCGGCAGCGCTTCCGCGGGCAAGGACACGGCGCTCACCGCGGCGGCCAAGGTCCGCGCGCTGGAGGCGTCGGTCGGGGAGATCGCCGAGGTCAACGCGCTGATCGCGCAGCTGGCCGGGCAGACCAACCTGCTGTCGCTGAACGCCACCATCGAGGCGGCCCGGGCCGGCGAGGCGGGCCGGGGCTTCGGCGTGGTCGCCAACGAGGTCAAGCAGCTGGCCCAGCAGACGGCCGAGTCGGTGGACCGGGTCAACGGGGTGATCCAGGCGATCGTCGCGCAGACCGGCGACGTGGCCACGACCTTCGACTCGACGACCAGTGCGGTCGGCGACATCCACGCCATCCAGGTCGACATCGCCGCGTCGGTGGAGGAACAGGCCGTGGTGCTGGCCGAGGTGACCCGCCAGCTTGCGGCGGCGACGGTGGCGGCCGGGCAGGTGCTCGTCGGGCTGGAGCAGCTCACCGCCTCGGCCTGACCCGGCCGGGTCAGACCGTCCGCAGGTCCAGGGCGTGCCAGACCACGGCGTCCAGGTTGCCGGTCGACCACCAGAGCATCCCGTTGCGGTAGGCCACCGAGCCCGCGTCCGGGCTGACCGTCACCGTGCGCCGGGTGGCGAGCTCCACCGCGATCAGCTCGTTGTTGCCGGTCAGCTCCGAGTTGGGGCCGATCCGGGCGAGCACCTCGAAGCGGTCCAGCGGGGCCACGTCGACGATCACGGTGGCCGCGGTGTCCCCGGCGATCCGGGCCCGGTCGCTGCCGTCGGGCCGCATCAGCTCGATCCGGTTCTGCCCGTCGCGGGTCAGCGAGGCCACCCGGCACCAGACCGGGCTGCACGCGGTGATGGTCCGGGCGCCGGCATCGCGGACCGGGCTGTCCCGGCCGGTGGTCAGGTCGCGCAGCAGAGTGCTGCCGGAGCTGTCGTTGACGCCGTTGACCAGCCACGGGTACGCGGACAGCTTCCACGTGCCGGGCTGGCGCAGGATCCGCACCGGGCCGCCGGTCAGCGCCACCGACCGCACCTGGGTGACGTCGCCGCGGTCGGCCGCCACCCAGTGCACCCGGCCGTCGGCGATCACCAGGTCGTACTGGGACCGGTAGAACTCGGCCCGGCCCAGGTCGGTGGTGAGCTGCCGGGGCGCCCCGGTGCCGCCCAGCCCGGCGGTCAGCAGCCGCAGCTTGCCGCCGTCGGTGCTCTCCACCCAGGCCAGCACGTCGCCGGTGACGGTCAGGGCCGGGAAGGACGGGTGCTGGGAGCGGGGCAGCCGGCGCAGCTGCCGGACCGCGCCGTCCGGGCCGACCCGGACCAGGCGCAGGTAACGGTCGTCGGGGGTGGCGGCGGTGCCGATCGAGGTGCGGGCGTCCAGGAAGAGGCCGGGCCGGTACGCGGCGCCGTCGGGCAGGCTCGCCTGCACCGTGCCGCGCTGCGCCTGGGGCCAGGCCGCCGCCGCGGTCACCGGCGCCGCGGGCTGCGCGTTCCCGCCGGCCGGCAGCACCAGCAGGGCGGCGCCGGCGACGAGGGCGGCGGCGAGGCCGAACCGCGAGCGCGCTGTGCTCATGCTCGTCGACCTCCACCGGCGTCCGTGGCTGCCGATGATAGCCATGGTCCCGGCGGGTGCCGCGCCGGCACCGGTCGTGCAGCATGCAGCACGCATCCTCCGCAGCGAGGACAAAGAGCCATAAGACGCCGAGGCTGATACCCCAGACATTTCCCGATTTTGATCACTTGTCGGCGGCCGGTCCGGGTCGCAGGCTGAACCCGGCCGGGCACACCGGCCGCGCGAACCGAGCAGACGGGGGAACGATGCTCTGGAGAAGTCGTGCCGTGGCCGTGCTGGCCGTGGTGACACTCGCCGGGCCGGCGGTGCCGACGCCGGCCGCCGCGCAGGCCGGTGACACCCCGGCCGTCAACGCCGTCATCGTCTGGAATTCGCACGCGCAGACGGCCATCTACGAGGTGGCCCGGCAGGCGCCCAACGTGACCGGCCGGAGCTTCGCGATGGTCCAGGGGGCCGTCTACGACGCGGTGAACGCGATCGCCGGCCAGCCGTACCAGCCGTACCTGATCGCCCCGCCCAGCCGGCCCGGCGACTCGGCCGACGCCGCCGTCGCGGCCGCGGCCTACCGCGTGCTGCTGGACATGTTCCCGGCCCAGTCCGCCACCCTGACCGCGCAGTACGAGCAGGCGCTGGCGGCGATCCGCGACGGGCGGGGCAAGCGCGGCGGCATCGCGGTGGGCGAGCAGGCCGCCACGGCGATGCTCGAGGCCCGCCGCGACGACGGCGCGTTCGGCCCCGGCACCTGGAACGTCAGCACCGCGCCCGGGCAGTGGCGGCCCACCCCGCCCGGGTACGCCCAGGACGGCGCCTGGCTCGCCGACCTGAAGCCGTTCGTGGTGGACGACGCGGCCGGCTACCGCACCGCCGGGCCGCCCGCCCTGAGCAGCGCCGCCTGGGTGCGCGAGTTCACCGAGATCAAGGCCCTCGGCTCGGAAACCAGCACGGTCCGCACGGCGGATCAGACCGAGGCGGCGCGCTGGTGGCACGACCGGCGGCTGGGCGAGTGGCAGATCAAGCGCGACCTGGCGCAGAGCCGGCGGCTGAGCCCGCTGCAGACCGCCCGGATGTTCGCGATGGCCGACATCGCCAACGCGGACGCCCTGACCGCCTGCTTCGCCGAGAAGAAGCACTGGAACTTCTGGCGCCCGGTGACCGCGGTGACGCTGGCCGACACCGACGGCAACCCGGCCACCACGGCCGACCCGTCCTGGACGCCGCTGGTGGTCACGCCGCCGTTCCCGGACCACACCTCCGGGCACACCTGCTCGACCTCGGCGGTCATGCTCGCGCTGCGCACCTTCTTCGGCCGCGACGACCTGTCGTTCAGCGCCTACAGCCAGGACTCGGGCACCACCCGGACGTTCACCAGCTTCTCCCAGGCGCTGGCCGAGGTCGTGGAGGCGCGGATCTGGGCCGGCGTGCACTTCCGCAGCGCCGATGTCCAGGGTGTCGAGGTCGGCACGAGGGTGACCCGCGACGTGCTCGCCCGCGAGTTCCACCGGCAGCGGTAGGGCTACCAGGGCACCACGCCGGCGTCCTCGAAAAACCCGCCGCTCGTCCCGCCGTCGGGCAGGGTCGCGAGCCGGATCACGATGGCCGCACCCTGCCCGGGGGTCCGCACGCCCCGGAAGCCGTTGAGGTCGGTGGCGACAAAACCGGGGCAGGCGGCGTTGATCAGGATGCCGGTGTCCCGCAGCTCCCGGGCGTACTGGACGGTGACGCCGTTCAGGAACGTCTTCGACGGCGAGTACGCGACCGCCACCGGCCCCGTCGTGAGATCGTCGGCGGGGCCGGACTGCCGGGTGAGCGAGCCGACGCTGCTGGACATGTTCACGATCCGCGGCGACGCCGAGCGGCGCAGCAGCGGCAGCATCGCGTTGGTGACCCGGATGACGCCGAGCACGTTGGTCTCCACGACCGTCCGGACGGTTGCGAGGTCGACCCGGCTGGGCTCCTGCGGCCGGCCGCCGGTCACGCCGGCGTTGTTGACGAGCACGTCGAGGCGCCCGGCCCGCTCCTCGATCAGCGCCGCGGCGGCGGTCACGCTCGCGTCGTCGGTGACGTCGAGCGGCACCCCGAACGCGTCGACGCCGGCCGCGCGCAGCTTCGCCACGGCGGTCTCCCGGCGTTCCGGGTCGCGGGCGCCGACCCCGACGCCCCACCCGAGCGCGCCCAGGCCCGCCGCGATCTCGTACCCGATTCCCTTGTTCGCGCCGGTGACCAGCGCGATCGTCTGTTCGCTCATAGCTGCGATCCTGGCCGCGGGCCGGCGGACGACCAACACCGTGTGGGTGGGCAGCGATACCCGCCGGGTATCGGTCCGGCGGTACCGTGGCGGCATGGAGACGCGGGAGCTGCGGTACTTCGTCGCGGTCGCCGAGGAGCTGCACTTCGGCCGGGCCGCCCAGCGGCTCGGGATCGCCCAGCCGCCGCTGTCCCGCGCGATCGGGCAGCTGGAACGGCGGCTCGGCGTGGCGCTGCTGGCACGCACCAGCCGCAGCGTCAGCCTGACCGAGGCGGGTTCGGTGCTGCTGGCCGAGGGGCGGGCGGCCCTGGATGCGGTGGAGGCGGCGGGCCGGCGCACCCGGCGGGCCGCGCTGGCCGGGACCGGCGGGCCCGGACTGGTCCTGGTCACCAAGGCGGGCGCGTCGCCCGAGCTGCTGGCGGAGCTGCTCGACGCGTACGCCGCCGAGCCCGGCGCGGTCGCCGTCGACGTGCTGCTGTGCGGGATCGGCGAGCAGGAGCGGCTGCTGCGCGACGGCCGGGCCGACGTGGCGCTGCTGCACCGGCCGTTCGACTCCACGACCGGCTTCGACACCGAGGAGCTGCGGACCGAGGGGCAGGTCGTGGTCCTGCCGGCCGGTCACCCGGCGGCGAGCCGGGCCGAGCTGCGGATGGCCGAGGCCGCGGCGCTGCCCGGCCTGCCGCTGCCGGTCTGGCCCGGCCCGGGCGGCGCCTATCCGGACGGTCCCGGTCCCCGGGTACGCGACCACGCGCAGCTGCTGCAGCTGATCGCGCTCGGCCGGGCGGCGGCGGTGCTGCCGGAATCGTGCCGGACCCAGCTGAGCCGGGACCTGGCCGCGGTGCCGGTCCCGGACGCGCCGGCGGTGACCACGGTGATCGCCTGGCCGCCGCACAGCCGGTCCCTGGCCCTCGCGGGGCTGGTCCGGGCCGCGACGCGCCGCTGACCGCCCTTCTCGCTGGGCCGCTGGCCGCCTCCCCGCTGGGCTATCCGGGCCGCGACGCCCCGATGGCAGCCGCCTCGCGGGTTGGTCCGGGCCGTGACCCGTCGCCTCGCGGGTTGGTCCGGGCCGTGACCCGTCGCCTCGCGGGTTGGTCCGGGCCGTGACCCGTCGCCTCGCGGGTTGGTCCGGGCCGTGACCCGT
>NZ_JBITLX010000031.1:0-64918 GCF_044465625.1 Actinoplanes sp. NPDC049599 | reverse complement strand
GCGCCTCGCGGGTTGGTCCGGGCCGTGACCCGTCGCCTCGCGGGTTGGTCCGGGCCGTGACCCGTCGCCTCGCGGGTTGGTCCGGGCCGTGACCCGCCGCCTCGCGGGTTGGTCCGGGCCGTGACCCGTCGCCGCCTGGTCAGTCGATGCTCACCGTTACCGCGCCCAGTCGCAGGGTGCCGTCGGTGAGTGGGGTGCAGCGGATGCCGCCCCGGCCGCGCAGGTTCCGCCACGCGCCCGGGCCGACCGTCACGTCCATCCACGCGCACGGGTTCGCCCGGCGGCGTACCTGAAGGGCCACCGGGCCGTCGCCGGAGTCGAGGGTGAGCACCGCGCCGACCAGGTCGTCGACGGCGATGCCGCGGACCAGGATGTTGCGCCGGACCTCGGCGAGGCCGGCGCCCGGCGGCAGCGACTCGGCCGCGATCACCGTGACGCTCGCGTCGCGGTGCGCCGGCCGGGCGAAGTACCGGTCGCCCTCGATGCCCAGCCCGGCCCGGATCCGGACGTGCCCGACGAGCTCACCGGGCGGCGCCGGGGCGGGGCCGTCGGCCGGGCGGCCGGTGAAGCGGTGGGCGGGCGAGGCGAGCAACTGCACGATCTCCGGCACCCGGGAAGTCTACGGCCGGCCTTGACTCGGACACATCTTGTCCGAGTAGTATCTCGGACATAACTTGTCCGAGATGAGAAGAGGGTGGCCATGAAGATCGTGGTGATCGGTGGAACCGGGCTGATCGGCTCGCAGCTCGTCGCGCAGCTCCGCGGGCGCGGCCACGAGGCGGTGCCCGCGTCGCCCGCGTCCGGAGTGGACACGATCACCGGCGCCGGGCTGGCCGAGGCGCTCGCCGGGGCCCGGGTGGTCGTCGACGTGGCGAATTCCCCGTCGTTCGACGACCATGCGGTGCTCGACTTCTTCCGCACGTCGGGACGCAACGTGCTGGCCGCCGAGCGGGCGGCCGGCGTCGGCCACCACGTCGCCCTCTCGGTGGTGGGCGCGGACCGGCTGGCCGACAGCGGTTACCTGCGCGCCAAACTGGCCCAGGAAGAGCTGGTCAAGGAGGCCGGCGTGCCGTGGACGATCGTGCGCGCGACTCAGTTCTTCGAGTTCCTCGGCGCCATCGCGGGCGCCGCGACCACCGATGGCACGGTCCGCGTCCCGCCGGCCCTGATGCAGCCGGTCGCCTCGGCGGACGTCGCGGCGACGCTGGCGGAGGTGGCGCTGGGCGCGCCGGTCAACGGCACGATCGAGCTGGCCGGCCCGGAGCAGGTGCCGATGGACGACCTGATCGGCCGCTACCTGGCGGCGACCGGCGACGGCCGCCCGGTGACGGCCGACCCGCATGCCCGTTACTTCGGCGCGGAGCCGGACCTGAAGGCCCTGGTCCCGGCGGGCGAGCACCGCACCGGCGGCACCGACCTGGCCGGCTACCTGGCCGGTCTCCGCGGCTAACGCGCCCGCCGCCGGAGCGTCGCCGTGCGGGTGGCGGCGCTCCGGCGGGCGGTGCGGGTCAGCCCTGAGGGTTGAACGGGATGCCGGCCGGCTTCGCCGCGGTGAGCAGGGACTCGAACGAGCCGTCCTTGATCTTGATGCTGGCCGAGCCGAAGTCGGCGGCCATCAGCTTGTCCCGCAGCGCGGTGCCGGGCCAGCCGTTCCAGTCCACGAGCGGCGGGTAGCGCCAGTTGTGGTAATGGTTCTCCGGCGGCTCGTCGTTGCTGTTGGCGAGCCGGAAGAAGTGCGTCGACGCGCCGTCCTTGTGGTAGACGACCTTGGGGTGGGTGCCGTCGAACCGGACCGCCGAGCGGGCGTACGTGCGCTGGCTGCTGTGCTGCGTGGTGGTCACGTACTCGGCCCGGTCGGTGGACTGGTCCACCCAGGAGATGACGTGTTCCCAGTCGTGCCGGTGGCCGCCGAGGCCGCTGCCGTGCACCGCCTGGTCCTTCTCGAAGTAGCTGGCGTAGACGATCGCGCACCAGCCGTTGTTGCACTTCGACCGGGCGTACGTCTGCGACTTGTCCAGATCGGACTGGTCCCGGCAGCTGCCGTTGATCGCCCCGGTGGTCTTCAGGCCGCCGTTGAGCGTGCCGTCCGGGCTGATCGCCGAGACGGCGTAACACCCGTCGGTGTCGTAGTCGTAGGCGGGCGAGAAGGTGGTCTCGTAGCCGCCGGCGTTCTGCGGCAGGTTGGCCAGTGAGTCGGCGTGGGCCGCGGTGGCGGGGAGCAGGATCGCGGCGGCGGCCAGCCCGGCCGCGATCAGGGCCGGCCGGCGGCGGGACGGCGAGCGGCGGGCTCGCGGCGATGACACGTGTTCCATTCGTCGCCCTTCGTGGATCGACGCGCCTCGGCCGCACGGGGGCCGCCGATGCATGAGGGTCTATATCTCACCCCGTGGCCGGACCCCGGTCAATGGCGTACGCGAGAAGTACTCACGAAATATCGGTGGCCAGCCAGGTTCGCAGGCCGGCGAAGGTGCCCGGGCCGTAGTCGCCGGTCACGTCCGCGGCCAGGTCCGCGATCGTCACCGCCCGCAGCGCCGCCCGCCACGCGTCGTCGGCCGCGGTCATCGCCCGCGAGATCGCGCACGGCCGCAGGCAGGCCTCCGCGGCAGTGGCCATCGGGCCGCGCCGGCGGATCTCCGTGCAGAGGAACGCGGGCCGGGCCCCGTCGACCGCCTCGACCACGTCGAGCACCGTGATCTCGGCGGGCGGGCGGGTCAGCACGTAGCCGCCGGCGTGGCCCTGCACCGACTGCACCAGGCCCGCCCGGGACAGCGCCTGCAGCTGCTTGGCCAGATAGCTGCCCGAGACGTCGTGCAGCTCGGCGAGGCGGGCGGCCGGCACCGGCCGGTCGGCGGCGGTGAGCACCACCGCGCAGTGCAGGGCCCACTCCACCCCACCGGACATCTTCACCGGCCCAGCCTACCTGTCTGCGACAAAGTCTGTCTGAGTTGGCGCCGCGCCGGGTGAACCCTCAGCCGGCGGTGCCGGCGGCCGATGGACCAGTCATGCTGGTGCGCCTCGCCTCCCTGCTCGGCACCGCGGCGGTCGCCGGCGTCCTCGCCGTCGTCCCGGCGGCGCCGGCCGCCGCCGCGGTCGTCACGGCGCCGTGCCTGCCGGACGGCGCCGGGCCGATGTGCCAGGTCTGGACCGGCAAGGTGGTACGCGTCAACGACGGCGACACCCTCTCGGTCGACCTGGCCGGCGACGGCACCGGCACGCCCCGGTCGATCCGGCTCATCAACGCCCAGGCGATGGAGCAGACGGTCTACTCGTCCGTGCCGCAGCGCCGCCGGGGCGAGTGCCACAGCGTCGCGGCCACGGCCCGGCTGGAGCAGCTGGTCAAGGCCGGCGGGGGACAGGTCCGCCTGACCGCCCAGCACGCGGCCAGCAGCAGCCGCAACCGCCCGCTGCGCAGTGTCGCGGTGCGGATCAACGGGGTCTGGCGGGACGTCGGTCTGGACCTGCTGCGCCACGGGCTCGCCCTGTGGCAGCCGTTCGGCGGGGAGTGGGCCTGGAACCCGCAGTACCGGGTGGCACAGGCGCAGGCCGCCCGGGACGGCCGCAACATCTTCGACGCCGACACCTGCGGCACCGGGCCGGCCCAGCGCAGCCCGCTCGCCGTGGTGGTCAACTACGACGCCGAGGGCGCCGACGACCGGAACCTCAACGGCGAGTGGGTCCGGGTGGAGAACCGGTCGGACGCCGCGCTGCCGCTGGCGGGCTGGTGGGTGCGCGACTCGGCGCTGCGCCGCTACACCTTCCCGAAGGGCACGGTCGTGCCCGCGCGGGACGCGGTCTACCTGCACGTCGGTTCCGGTACGCCCACCGCCACCCACAAGTTCTGGGGCCTGACCGCGCCGGCCTTCGACAACCCGACCTCCGACGCCGAGGCCCACGGTGACGGCGCCTACCTCTTCGACCCGCAGGGCGACCTGCGCGGCTGGATGCAGTATCCGTGTGTGCTCTCCTGCCCCGCGGCGCCCGCCGGCCGGCGCTGACCGGTCAGCGCCGGGCGAACAGGATCAGGTTCGCCTTGGTGGCCCGCCACACGCCGGCCACCCGGTAGTCGGCGGTCAGCACCGGGCCCACCGCGCCGGTGTCGGCCAGCGGCGCGGTCGAGGTGAGCTCCTTGCCGACCGGCTGCCAGCGGAAGAGCCACACCCGGGGCGCGGACCCGAGGCAGGCCACCGGGTCGGGGCACTGCACCGCGTCCAGCTCGCCGACCTCGGCGGCCGGGGTGAGCAGCAGCACGTCGCGGGGTTTCTGGCGGCCGCGCAGCTGGTAGTCGACGCCCGCACGCAGCGACCAGGTGCCCGCGGTGCCGTAGACGATGACGTCGCCGGGCTGCTGGTGGCGTTCGAGGTAGCGGCCCACGGTGCGGAAGTCCGGGCCCAGGTGGCTGGTCTGGCTGCGGACCCGCTGCTGCGCGGGCCAGCCCACCCCGACCAGCAGCACCAGTGCCGCGACCGCCCGCAGCGGCACGGCCCGCAGCGCCACCGCCGCGCACAGGCAGATCGCCGGGACGACGACCAGCACGTACCGCGGGACCCACAGCGGCGAGGTCACGAACGAGACGCCGATGAGCGCCGCGGGCGGGGCCACGGCCAGCACGGCGAGCTCGCGCAGCGGGCGGCCGTCGCGGTGCCGGGCCGTCAGGGCCAGGCCGATCAGCAGCAGCCCGACCGCCGCGACGCCGAAGATGTCGCCCGGCGCGGTCATCACCTGGCGCAGCGTCATCGGCGGCAGCCAGTCGAGCTGCGAGCCGCGCTGGGTCAGCCCGAGATAAACGAACGGCAGCACCGGCAGCAGCGCGACCGCGGTCACCACGAGCCAGCGCAGCGGCCGGGTGCCCGGCGCGTCCCGGCGGGCCCGGGTCAGCACCGCGTACGCGTGCCCGATCAGCACCAGCAGCGCCAGGATGTGGGCGAGGCCGAGCAGGGTGACGGTGACGCCGTACAGGATCCAGCGGGCCCAGGTCGGCTCGCGCAGGGCGCGGTAGAGCAGCAGGGTCGCCAGCGTGGCCAGCAGGAAGGCGATGCCGTACGCCCGGGCGTCCTGGGCGTACCGGGACAACTGCGGCACGGTGACCAGGAGCAGACCGGTCAGCAGGCCGGTCGCCGGGCCGAACAGTCGGCGGCCGAGCTCGGCCGAGACGCCCACGCCGAGCGTCACCGCGATCAGCGACGGCGCCCGCAGCGCCAGCTCGGAGTCGCCGAAGACGCCCGTCCAGAAGTGCATGAACAAGTAGTACGGCGAGATCACACCGTCGAAGTGCCGGGCCAGGTCGACCAGCTGGCCCACGCTGCGCCCGCTGGCCAGCCAGGTGGCGTTCTCGTCCCAGCCGACCGCCGGCCGGCGCAGCCCGATCCGGCCGACGGCCAGCATGAGCAGCGCGGGGAGCACCGCCGGGCCGCACATCAGCAGCGGCCCGGGGATGCGGCGTCCGAGCACCCGGACGGTGTCGTCGGGCTCCCGCGGTGGTGCCGCGGGGGCGCTGTCGGTGTCAGCCGGTGCCACCAGGGTCACGTCTCTCCTCGCCTGCCGGAGACGGAATCGAGTCAGATCGAACTGCCACTCTAGAGGCAGCCGCCCCGGCGCGGACTCCCGCCGGATGCCCTCAGGTGTGCACCTCGTCACTTGCTAGACGGCTGTCTACTCTGGAACTGCGGCGTCTGCTACGGACACGTTTCCGGCCGGTGAAGGCAGCGCTCACACGACGGAGAAGTGCTCGGGCAGCCGGGACCGGCCGGTGAGCGCGCGCAGCACCAGCGGGCCGTCGCCGGCTGCCACCGCCACCTGGGCGGCCTGGGTCAGCGACTCGGTGACGGCGTCCAGCGCCAGCTCGAAGGGCACCCCGGCGGCTGCGGCGACGTCCAGGCCGTGCACGACCAGCTCGAAGGTGCGGGTGGGCACCCAGTCCCGCACCCGCATGCCGCCGGCCGGGGTGGCGACCACGTCGTCGTCACCGGCCGCGGCCAGCGCCGCGGTGGCCTGCCCGGCGAGCTCGCTGACCCGGGCCGCCGCGGCGTCGCCCAGCCACTTGCCGGTCTCCCGCGCGTCGGCCGAGGAAGCCGCCGTCGCCGCGGCGTACATCTCCGCGGGCGCGGCGCGGGCGAACGTCCAGTAGTGCTGCGGTGACCCGATGCTCACCTCGCCGCCGGGGGCGGCCAGCACCCGCGGCACCTGCCGCAGCGCCGAGCTGACCGTGTGGCCGACCAGGTCGCGCAGGCTCCAGTCGCCGAGCCCGGGCTGGTCCCAGCGGTCCGCGGGCAGCCGCGACACCAGGTCGGCGAACGAGACGGCGGCGGCCCGGTAGGTGCGGCGATAGTCCATCGCCCCAATCTGTCACTTCCCGGCGGCCGCCGGCCACCCGGCCTCAGCTGGTGGCGGGCAGGCCGAACACGTGGTTGAGGCCGGTCACCTGGATCGCCTTGCGGACCGGCTGCGAGGGGTTGGTCAGGGTCAGCGACACCCCGTGGCTGGCCGCGGTGTTGCGGGCGCTGACCAGGGCGCCCAGCGCGTACGAGTCGATGAACGTCACCTCGGCGACGTCCACGTTCAGGTAGCGGCAGGCGCCGCCGGCCGCGGCCGCGGCCAGGCTGTCCCGGACCGCGTCCGCGCGATCCAGGTCCAGCTCGCCGGCGAGGACGGCGATGACCAGACCATCGGCGTCGACCTGCTCATATGTCACCACGGCGTCGTTGGGCATTCACCAGACGATAGTCGGCATCCCGCGGTTGTCGATCTGAGCGCCGCCCGATCGTGTGATCGGTGCAGGCCCGTCACCGCGGCGGGCCCCGGAGAGCGGAGCATCGGCATGGGCGAGATCGTGGTCGTGGAGAACGTGACCCTGGACGGCGTCATGCAGGCGCCGGGCGGCCCCGCGGAGGACACCCGGGGCGACTTCCGGTTCGGCGGCTGGGCGCGCCCGTACGCCGACCAGGTCAGCGCCGCCACCATGGGCAAGGGCATGAGCGAGGACGGCGCGCTGCTGCTGGGCCGGCGCACCTACCTCGACCTCCACGGGTTCTGGGCGAAGCAGGACGACGGGAACCCGTACACCGAGGTGCTGAACCGCAAGACCAAGTACGTGGTCTCGCGGACCCTGGCCGAGCCGCTGCCGTGGGAGCACTCCGTGCTGCTCGGCGGCGAGCCCACCGACGCCGTCGCCCGGCTCCGGGCCGACCTGACCGCGCCCGTCGTGGTGCTGGGCAGCGGCATGCTGGTCCGGGCGCTGGCCGCCGCGGGCCTCGTCGACCGGTACGTCCTGTCGATCCACCCGCTGGTGCTGGGCTCCGGGACCCGGTTGTTCGGCGCGGGCGCCGCGGCGTACCGGGAACTGACCCTCGTCGAGACCGTGACCAGCACGACCGGCGTGATCATCGCCACCTACCGGCCGTAGGTCTCCAGCAGCCGCAACCAGATCTCACTGACCGTGGGGTACGCCGGCACGGCGTGCCACAACCGGGCCACCGGCACCTCGCCGACGACCGCGATCGTCGCCGCCTGCAGCAGCTCGGCGACGTCCGGGCCGGCGAAGGTCGCGCCGAGCAGCACCTCGCGCCGCTCGTCGACCACCATCCGGGCGGTGCCGGTGTAACCGTCCGCGTGCAGCGAGGCCCCGGCGACCCGGCCGATCTCGTAGTCGACGACGCGGACCCGGTGGCCGGCCGCGCGGGCCGCCGCCGCGGTGAGCCCCACCGAGGCCACCTGTGGATCGGTGAAGGTGACCTGGGGGACCGCGTGGTGGTCGGCGGTGGCGACGTGGGCGCCCCAGGGCGCGTCCGACACCGCGGCGCCGGTGGCCCGGGCCGCGATGACGTCACCGGCCGCCCGGGCCTGGTACTTGCCCTGGTGGGTGAGCAGCGCGCGGTGGGTCACGTCGCCGGCGGCGTACAGCCAGTCGGTGCCGGGCACCCGCATGGTGTCGTCGGTGGTGATCCAGCCGCCCGGGGTCAGGCCCACCGTCTCCAGCCCGATGTCCCGGGTCCGCGGCGTGCGCCCGGCCGCGACCAGCACCTCCTCGGCGGTGACGGTGCCGCCGTCGCCGGTGCGGATCGTGACGCCGTCCGCGGTCCTGGTCACCTCGGTGGTGGCGGTGCCGAGCAGCACCGTCGCGCCCTGGTCGCGCAGGGCGGCGGCGACGAGCTCGCCGGCGAACGGCTCCATCCCGCCGAGCAGGCCGCTGCGGGCGATCAGCGTGACGGCCGTGCCGAAGCTCGCGTACGCCGTGGCCATCTCGGTGGCGACCACCCCGCCGCCGATGATCGCCAGGCCGGCCGGCACCTTCCGGGCGCTGGTCGCCTCCCGGCTGGTCCAGGGCTCCGCCGCCCGCAGCCCGGGGATGTCCGGCACCGCCGCGTCCGAGCCGGTGGTGATCGCCACCGCGTGGCGGGCGGTGAGCACCGTGGTGCTGCCGTCGGCCGCGGTGACGGTGACCTCCCGGACGCCGGTCAACGCGCCGTGGCCGCGGACCAGCGTGATGCCGGCGCCCGCGAGCCACTCCACCTGCCCGTCGTCGGACCAGTCGCTGGTGAAGGAGTCACGCCGGGCGAGCACCGCCGGCACGTCGAGTGCGCCGGTCACCGCCGCGGCGGCGCCGCCCACCTGCCGGGCCGCGCGCAGCGCCTCGGCCGGCCGCAGCAGCGCCTTGGACGGCATGCAGGCCCAGTAGGAGCACTCGCCGCCGACCAGTTCGTGCTCGACGACGGCGGCGGTCAGCCCGCCCCGGACGGCGCGGTCGGCGATGTTCTCGCCGACCGGCCCGGCGCCCAGCACGATCACGTCGTACCCGGCCTCGGTCATCTGTGTCATCCGCCCTGCGTACCACCGGAGGGCCGGGGGCGGGGCCACGGGTGGCCGGATAACCCGGCAGGATTGATGATCGTGCAGAAGGTTGCGCATCTTCGAAGGACACTGCACGGTTGTATGCACGTGCGCGGGGCACAAGTCGGGAGACGGAGGAACAATGGCCTCGGCTCAGCCGGACGGCAGCGGTGGCTCCACGGCGCTGCGGATCCAGCTCGGTGCCCGGTTGCGGCGGCTGCGACAGGCGCGCGGGATCAGCCGCGAGGCGGCGGGCTACGAGATCCGCGGGTCCGAGTCCAAGATCAGCCGGATGGAGCTCGGCCGGGTGCCCTTCAAGGAACGCGACGTGGCCGACCTGCTCGCCCTCTACGGCGTCGGTGAGCCGGAGCGCACGGCGCTGCTGAACCTGGCCCGGCGGGCGAACGCCCCGGCCTGGTGGCGGCAGTTCGGCGAGGTGGTGCCGCCCTGGTACCTGTCCTATCTGGGCCTGGAGGAGGCGGCGTCGCTGATCCGGGCGTACGAGGCGCACTTCGTGCCCGGGCTGCTGCAGACCCCCGACTACGCCCGTGCGGTGCTCGAACGCGAGCACGCCGCCGCGCCCGCCGCCGCCATCGAGCGCCGCATCGAGCTGCGGCGCAACCGCCAGCGGGTGCTCACCCGGCCGGATCCGCCGATGTTGTGGGCGGTGCTGGACGAGGCGGTGCTGCGCCGTGAGGTCGGCGGGCCCGGCGTGATGCGGGCCCAGGTGCGGGCCCTGCTGGCGGCCGCCGAGCTGCCCAACGTACGGCTCCAGATCGTCCGGTTCCACCAGGGCGGCCCGGCCGGCTTCCCGTTCGCCATCCTGCGCTTCGCCGAGCCCGAGCTGCCCGACGTGGTCTACGTCGAGCAGCTCACCGGCGCGGTCTATCTGGACAAGCCGGGCGACGTGGAGCAGTACGCGATCGCGATGGAGCGGTCCTGTCTGGAGGCCGAGCCGCCGGAGCGGACGCCGGCCATTCTCGATGACATGCTGCATCAGATCGCGCGCTGACAGTCACGGCTGACACGCCGGACATCGGCCGAACGGCGGGGCGCCGCACCGGATCTTCCACTTTTGGTCCAGTGTGCATATGCACGTGCATCGGTGCTTGCTTACGTTCGCGCATATGGCCATGCTTGGGCACGTGCAGGATGACCGGACGCTGAGGAGTGCAGGCATGGACGCCAACCGCGGCCCGAACCGGCCGGTGAGCCACTTCGCGGAGACCGACTACTGCTTCGGCACCGGCTCCCTCGTCATGCGCGTCGACCGGGTGGACTGGAACCGCCCGGTGATCCGCGACGGCGAGAACTGGTACGAGGTGGAGGGCATCGAGGTCACCACCGACGGCCGGGAGATCGGCCGCCGGCAGGCCCTGGTCCGCGGCCGCCGGCTGGCCTCCCTGCCCCGCAACACCCGCACCTGAGCGAAGCCGCGGCTCAGCTGCCCGCGTTGATCGACGAGGCGGCGAGCGCGCCGTTGGTCAGGCCCCAGCGCTGCAGCAGTTCGGTGTAGCGGCCCGAGCGGATCAGCACGTCGAGCGCGGCCCGCAGGGCGTCCCGCAGCTCCGGGTTGTCCTTGGCCACCGCCAGCCCGACCAGGCCGGGCTCGTACTGGGTGGTCGACGCCAGCTGGTAGTACGAACGGGTCTTGGTGTCGTTGGCCAGGTACGCCGCCGGCGGGTAGTCGTTCAGGATCGCGACCGCCCGCCCGGTCCGCACCTGCAGCAGCGCGTCCGCGTGGGTCTTGAAGGTCTTGATGACGATCGGGTCCGCGCCGCAGCCGGGCTGGGAACGGCGCAGCAGGTCGGCCTGCACGGTGGACTTCTCCACCGCGACCACCTGGCCGCAGAGGTCCTTGAGGTCGGAGATGCCGTGCGGGTTGCCGCGCTGCACGACCACCGCGGTGCCGGCCGAGAAGTAGTCGATGAAGTCGGCCTGCTTCTCGCGTTCGGCGGTGTCGGTCATGGACGACAGCACGCCGTCGTAGGTGCCCTTGGCGGTCTCGGTCAGCGCGCTGCCGAAGTCGGCGGCCACCAGCTCCACCCGGATGCCGGCCACGGCGCCGAGCGCGGCGGCCAGGTCGGCGTCGAAACCGATGATCGTGCGGCCGTCCGCCGCGTACGACTCCATCGGCGCGTAGCTGGGGTCGGTGGCCAGCTGGATGCCGCCCCGGTCGCGGACGTTCTGCGGCAGCATGTCGTGGATCTCCTGGCTGAGCGCGATGGCGCCGGTGGCCGGGCTGTCCGTGCCGGCCGAGGCCGTGCCGCACCCGCCGGCGGCCAGGGTGAGCGCGATGCCGGCTGCGGCCAGGCGTACGCGCCCGCGGTGGGAGTGCTTCATCGGGGGACCTCCGATACTCGGTCGAACGGGTGGGTGGCGGGCTCGGCGACCGCGGTCAGCTCGGCGCGGGCGTGCCGGCCGGTGCCGCGGGGGTGCAGGAACAGGTCGAGCAGATGCGGCCAGACCTGCGGGTGGGCGTACAGGAAGCCCTGGGCGTCGTCGCAGCCGGCCGCGGCCAGCCAGGCGCCGACCCGCTGGGTCTCCACGCCCTCGGCGGTGACCCGCAGGCCGAGCCCGTGCGCCAGCGCGATCACCGACCGGACGATCGCCTGGTTCTGCGGGTCGCTGTCCAGGTCGGCGACGAAGCTCCGGTCGATCTTGACCTCGGCCACCGGCACCGACCGCAGCTGCGACAGGCTGGTGTAACCGATGCCGAAGTCGTCGACGGCCACCCCGATGCCGAGCGCGGTCAGCTCGACGACCGCGCGGGCGGCCTGTGCGGCGTCGCCGGCCAGCGCGGTCTCGGTGACCTCCAGCAGCAGCCGGGCCGGCGGAGTGCCCTGCTCGGCCAGCAGGTCGGCGACGAACCGGGGGAAGCCGGGCGCCTCCAGGTTGCGGGCGGACACGTTGACCGCCACCGGCCAGGACTGGCCGAGCGCCGTCCAGCCCGCCTGGTCGGCCAGGGCCCGGCGCAGCACCCAGGCGGTGAGCGGCTCGATCAGCCCGGACTGCTCGGCGGCCGGCAGGAACTCCGCCGGGGCCAGCAGCCCACGCTGCGGGTGCTGCCAGCGCACCAGCGCCTCCAGGCCGCTGATCGTGTCGTCGGCGAAGCGCACCTTGGGCTGGTAGTGCAGCACCAGCTCGTCGCGCTCCAGGGCGTGCCGCAGCTCGGTCTGCACCACCAGCCAGTGCGCCGGGTGGGCGACCTGGCCGGCCGCGTACAGGACGATGTCGGCCGTGCCGCGCTTGCCGTGGTACATCGCGGCGTCGGCGTGCTGGAGCAGCTCCTCGACGTCCGTGCCGTGCTCCGGGTAGAGCGCCACGCCGAAGCTGGCCTCGATCCGCAGCGCGACGCCGTCCAGCAGGGTCTCCTGGACCAGGTCGCTGCGGGCCGTCTCGAGCAGGGCGAGCACCTCCTGCGCCGGCAGTGCGGGCAGGATCAGGCCGAACTCGTCCCCGCCGAGGCGGGCGACCGTGCCGGCGGCGCCCAGCGACCCGGTGAGCCGGCCGGCGACCACCTTGAGCAGCTCGTCACCGGCGTGGTGCCCGAGCGTGTCGTTGACCTCCTTGAAGCGGTTGAGGTCGACCAGCACGACCGCGCCGCCGGGGCCGGTGGGCCCGGCCGCCGCCAGGGTGTCGCGGGCCCGGACCCGGAAGGCGACGCGGTTCGGCAGCCCGGTCAGGCCGTCGTGCATCGCCTCGTGCTCGCGGCGGGAGGCGTAGCGGCGCAGCGAACGGGTGGTGGACCAGGCGATCAGCGCGAGCACGAGGTACAGCGCGGCCAGCGCGGCGCCCAGCCGCCAGTAGGTGACGACCATCTGCTGGCGCAGGTGCGCGGCGATCGCGTCGTACGGCAGGTACAGCTCCAGCACGCCGATCGCCTGGCCGGAGGCGCCCGCGATCACCGGTTGCAGGACCCGGATGACCTTGCCGGAGCTGCGCGCGGTGTCCGCGACGATCGCGACGTCGGTGCGGCCGGCGGTCGCCGAGCGGAAGGCCGGTTCGGAGACCGCGATGCCGCCGGCCGTCGAGCCGTCGTCGGAGAACGCCACCTGGCCGGCGAAGCTGCGCAGCCGCAGGCTGAGCACCGAACCGTGGAAGATGGCCAGGTCGGTGGCCTCCTGCAGGCGTTCGCGCTGGGTGGCGGTCAGCCCGCCGGCCAGGTCGGCGCCGTCCAGCGCGGGCGCGACGGCCATCTCCTCGATGACCGAGGCCTGGGAGCGGCCCTGGTCCTCGCCCTGGCGGGCGGCGTCCTCGTGGTAGCCCTGCACCAGCAGCCCGCCGAGCAGGGCGACCAGCACCAGGCTGGCGGCAGCGTAGGCGAGGAACAGGCGGGAGCCGGCACTCGTACCCCGTCTGGTCGTGCCGCGGCGCCGCATGCCCCTTCTATCGACCCGGGAGCCGGGGACTGAAGGGTTGGGGGTCACCCCGGCCGGTCGAACCGTCGCCGGAACATCGACTTGATGCAGAAGCGCCCTCGCGGGCGCCGGCCTGACGGCACCGATACCGATTCGCGGCAAACTTCCCTAAAACGGGCAAAATGCGGCAAAAGTCTGGTTACCGTGACGTCAGTATTTGTCCGCTAAGGAAGGGTTTATCATGAAAATCGTTCGAGGCCTCGCGCTCGTTCTGGGCACGGCAGCCGCCGCCCTGGCCTGCACGGCCGGGCCGGCGAGTGCGGGCGGGCACGGCGACCGGCACGACCACGGGCGTGGCCACGGCCACGGCCACCGGTATGACCACGGCCACGGCAGCCAGTCGAGCCACGGCAACATCGGTCTGCTGAACGGCAACCAGGCCGCCATCCCGGTCCACATCCCGATCAACGCCTGCGGCAACAGCATCGCCCTGCTCGGGCTCGCCACCAGCAACGCCGGCTGCGTCAACAACTGACTTCGCCCGCGGTAGGTGCCGGCCGTCGCCCACGGACGGCACCTACCCTCCCGATCTCTCCGGTACGCCCTCAGCCGCGTCCCACCCGCAGGGTGCCGACGCCGGCCACCGCGTCCAGGTCGATGCGGTTCTCGCTCTTGGCCCAGTCCGGTGACAGGAACGAGGCGCCCCGCGCGACCCCGTCGTCGGTCCGCCCGTCGAGCCGGACCTGGCCGGCCCCGCGCCGGGTGCGCACCCGCACCGGCACCCCCTGATCCGTGGACACCTCGAAGCGGTTCACCCCGCCCGACAGCCGGATCGGCAGCGTCCCGTCCGGCCGCGGCAGCGTCAGGTCGATCCGCGCTGCGCCGCCGGCGAAGTCCACCTGGTCCACCCGGGCCGCGCCCAGGTCGAACACGCCGGCCTTGACCCCGCCGGTGATCCGCATGCTCCACCGCACGTCCGCGTTGAGCAGCACGGTGACCGCCGCGTCACCGCGTTCGCCGTTGTCGTCGAGGAAGAGCTGCACGCCCGCCTCGCCGAGCTGCGCCCGCGGCACCACGCTGCTCTGCTCCGGCGTGGTGATCCGGTAGAGGTCGGCGCCCAGCTCCGCCGCCCGCAAGTTGATCACCGCGACGTCGCTGACCAGCTCGAAGCCCGCCTTGTCCCGGTCCCGGACGGGCGCCGACACGGTCGTCGCCCGGCTCGGAGAGGCGGACGGCGTCACGGTCACGGCCGGCGCCTGCGGGGTCTGCGGCGTCCGCGGCGCCTGCGCCCGTGGCGCCTCGACGGGCGGCTGCGCCCGGCCGTCGTCCCGGGTGAGGGTGAACCCGGCGACGCCTGCCCCGGCCAGCAGCAGCACGGCCAGGGTGAACCCCAGGGCGGCCGGCCGCCGGGAGCGCCGGCGGACGACCGGCACGACGTGCGGGGCCGCGGCCGCCCGGCCGCGGCTGCCGGAGCGCAGCAGCGCGTCGATCGCCGCCTCGGTCGGCTCGTCGGAGTAGTGGTCGGCGGGCGGCCCGATCCGGTGCGGCGCGTCGGGCCAGTAGTCGGAGATGGACGGCAGGGTCGGTGGCGTCGGGGCGGCGGACCGCCGGTAGATCGCATCGGGGTCGGCCGGGGCGGGGTTGTCCACTGCGCGTCTGCTCCCTCGGGCGAGCACCGCCGGCCGCGGGATCGCTGCGGCCGCCGGTGCGGGGTGATTCCCTGGTGACTACGGATGCCGGGCCCGTCCGGATCGACCGCGGCGGGGCGATCTTCCGGCGGGTGACCCACGGGCGGGGAATTGTGGAAATGTTCGGCGGGATGTCAAGACGGCGGCGCCGGCTCCGACCAACCGGTCGAAGGGCCCGGCCGGGCCCCGGAAGACCCGAGGAGCATCCGATGAAGTTCGTGATCAGCATGCACATCAACCCCGCCGTGCTGGACGCGCTGACCGACGAGGAGAAGGCCGCGATCGGCGACGGGCACGGCGCGTTCATCGAGGCGCTGCGCGGCTCCGGTGAGCTGATCATCACGCAGGCCCTGGTCGACCCCGCGCAGGCCGCCGTGGTCCGGGTCCGTAACGGCCGGCCGGTGGTGACCGACGGGCCCTTCCTGGAATCCAAGGAGTTCCTGGGCGGCTTCTACCTGATCGACTGCGAGAGCAAGGAGCGGGCGATCGAGCTGGCCGCGCAGATCCCGGACACCCGGATCGAGGGCCTCGGCGTCGAGGTGCGGCAGGTCATGTTCTCGGACGGATCGCTCGAGGCGTGACGGCACCGGCCATCGAGGACCTGCTGCGGGAGCTCACGCCGCAGGTCCTCGGCGCGCTGGTACGCCGGCACGGCCAGTTCGAAGGGTGCGAGGACGCCGTCCAGGAGGCCGTCCTGGCCGCCGCCGTGCAGTGGCCGGCCGAGGGCGTGCCGGGCAACCCGCGCGGCTGGCTGATGACGGTCGCGACCCGGCGGCTCATCGACCAGCTGCGCAGCGACCTCGCCCGCCGGGAGCGGGAATCGGCCGCGGCGGTCGACGAGGCGCCCGAGGTGCCGGACACCGACGACACCCTGGTCCTGCTGTTCCTGTGCTGCCACCCGGCGCTGACCGCGGCCTCGCAGACCGCCCTGACGCTGCGCGCGGTCGGCGGCCTGAGCACCGCCGAGATCGCCCGGGCGTTCCTGGTGCCGGAGGGCACGATGGCGGCCCGGATCAGCCGGGCCAAGCAGCGGATCCGGGAGGCGGGCAGCTCGTTCCGGCTGCCCGCCGGCGCGGAACGCGAGGACCGGCTGCGGGTGGTGCTGCACGTCCTCTACCTGATCTTCAACGAGGGCTACACCGCCTCCTCGGGCCCCGAGCTGCACCGGGCCGACCTCGCGCGGGAGGCGATCCGGCTGACCCGCACGGTGCACGCCCGGCTGCCCGGCGACGACGAGGTGACCGGGCTGCTGGCGCTGATGCTGCTGACCCACGCCCGCCGCGCGGCCCGGACGACGCCGGCCGGGGACCTGGTGCCGCTGGCCGAGCAGGACCGGACCCGCTGGGACCGCCGGCTGGTCGACGAGGGCACCGAGCTGGCGAAGGCGGCGCTGGCCGGCCCGGCGCTGGGGCCGTACCAGCTGCAGGCGGCCATCGCCGCCACGCACGCCGACGCCGCCACCGCCGCGGAGACCGACTGGCGGCAGGTGCACGCGCTGTACCTGATCCTGGAACGGATCGCGCCCAACCCGATGGTCACGCTCAACCGGGCCATCGCCCTCGCCGAGATCAGCGGCCCGCGGGCGGGCCTGGCGCTGCTGTCCCGGCTCGACGGCGACGAGCGGATGGCCGGGCACCACCGGCTGCTGTCGGTCCGGGCGCACCTGCTGGAGGCCGCCGGCGACCCGGCCGGGGCGTACGAGCACTTCCGCCGCGCGGCGCGGGCCACCGCCAGCCTCGCCGAGCAGCGCTACCTGGAAGCCCGCGCCCGGAAGCTGCCGGACGGGCGTTAGGCCGAGTCGCGCCAGACGATCGGGGTGGGCAGCAGGATGTTGCCCGGCGCCGGGTCCTCGTCGCGGAGCTGGCGGAGCACCAGTTCCGCCGCGTTGCGGCCGATCTCCCGGGCCGGCTGGTGCACCGTCGACAGGGGAGGCTGGGTGCGCAGGGCCCAGGAGCTGTCGTCGAAGCCGACCACGCCGACGTCCTCCGGCGCGCTGCGGCCCGCGTCGCGCAGCACCTCCAGCGCGCCCGCCGCCACCGCGTCCGAGGCGGCGAAGACCCCGTCGACGGCCGGCTGGCGGGCCAGCAGCTCGCGCATGCCCTTGACCCCCGACGCGTAGTCGTAGAGCGGCACCTCGGCGACCAGGTCGGGCTCGAAGCGGTCGCCGAGCGCGGCCCGGAAGCCGGTCAGCCGGTCGGCGCCGGAGTCGCGGTCCAGCGCCGCCGCGATCATTCCGATGTGCCGGCGGCCGGTGGCCATCAGCCGTTCGGTGATCGAGCGGGCCGAGCCCACGTTGTCGATGCCCACGTACGGGATGGAGCGGTGCAGGTCCGGCGGGTGGCCGACGAAGGTGGCCGGCAGCCGCAGCTCGGCGATCACCTTGGTGATCGGGTCGTGGGTCCGGGCCGAGACGATGATCGCCCCGTCCACGAAGCCGCCGCTGAGGTAGCGCGCCACCCGCTCGGTGTCGCGCGCGGAGTCGACCACCAGGTTGACCATCTGGTGGTCGGCCATCGACAGCACCTCGTTGGCGCCCAGCATGATCGCGCCGATGTTGGGGTCGTCCAGCAGCAGCGAGTGCGGCTCGAGGGCCAGGAAGCCGACCGCCTGGGAGCGGCGCATCACCAGGTTGCGGGCGGCGGTGTTGGGCACGTAGCCGACCTCGGCGATCGCGGCCTCGATGGCGGCCCGGGCCTCGGCCGAGACGTATCCGCCGTTGAGCACCCGGCTGACCGTGCCACGGGAGATGCCGGCAGCCGCGGCGACGTCGTGCACGGTGGCGCGTCTGTGCTTGTTCGGCGGGGCCACGGAAGCAGTGTAGGGCCAGGGTCTTGACCTGGCTTCCGACCCGTGCCTAGTGTGTGCACGTTCACACACCCGTCACGGTCCCGTTTCCGCGACGCAATGTGTGCACGTGCACAGATGCGGCGGACGGTAAGGGGATCCGATGGCGGAACTACCGGGCATCAGCCTCGGTTGCGACTACAACTTCGAGCAGTGGTCGCCCGAGGTCTGGGCCGAGGACGTCGCGCTGATGCGCGAGGCGGGCGTCAGCCTGGTGGCCGTCAACATCTTCGGCTGGTCCAGCATCGAACCCCGGCCCGGCGAGTACGACTTCGGCACCCTCGACCGCATCATCGGCCTGCTGCACGCCAACGGCATCCGGGTCAACCTCGGCACCGGCACCTCGTCGCCGCCGCCCTGGCTGACCACCCGGCACCCGGAGATCCTGCCCGCGGCCGCCGACGGCACCACCCGGTTCCCCGGCGGGCGCCAGGCCTGGTGCCCCAGCTCGCCGGTCTTCCGCGAGCGCGCCCTCGCGCTGGTCGAGCAGGTGGCCATCCGCTACGGCGCGCACCCGGCGGTCGCGCTCTGGCACGTCTCCAACGAGCTGGGCTGCCACAACGCGCTCTGCTACGACGAGGCCAGCGCGGCGGCGTTCCGGGTCTGGCTGGCCCGCCGCTACGGCAGCATCGAGGCGCTCAACAAGGCCTGGGGCACCTCGTTCTGGAGCCAGCGCTACACCGACTTCGCCGAGATCCAGCCGCCCCGGCTCGCGCTGAGCCTGCGCAACCCCGGCCAGCTGCTGGACTTCCAGCGGTTCAGCTCCGACGAGCTGCTCGATCACTACCGCGCCGAGGCGAAGGTGCTGCGCCGGCACACCCGCGCGCCGGTCACCACCAACTTCATGGTCACCGCGCACATCCGGGCGCTGGACTACTGGAGCTGGGCGCCGGAGATGGACGTCATCGCCAACGACCACTACCTCGACCACCGCCTCGGCGACCCGGACGCGGAGCTGGCCTTCGCCGCCGACCTCACCCGCGGGCTGGCCGGCGGCCGGCCCTGGATGCTGATGGAACAGTCCACCGGCGCGGTCAACTGGCAGCCGTACAACCTGGCCAAGGTGCCGGGGCAGATGCTGCGCAACTCACTGACCCACGTGGCCCGGGGCGCCGACTCGGTCTGCTTCTTCCAGTGGCGGGCCTCCGCGCAGGGCGCCGAGAAGTTCCACTCGGCGCTGGTGCCGCACGCCGGCACCGACACGGCGAGCTGGCGCGAGGTGCTCGAGCTGTCCTCGGCCCTGGACGCGCTGGCCGAGGTCGCCGGCACCACGGTCCGCGCCGACGTCGCGATCCTGTTCAGCTGGCAGTCCTGGTGGGCCACCGACACCGAGGCCCGGCCCTCGCAGGACGTGCGGTACCTGGACCAGGTGCACGCGGCGTACCGGGCGGTGCGCCGGCTCGGGCACACCGCCGACGTGGTGGCGCCCGGCACCGACCTGAGCCGCTACCGCCTGGTCGTCGTGCCCTGCCTGCACCTGGTCTCGGACGAGGACGCGGCCGCGATCAACGCGTACGTGGCCGGCGGCGGGCACGCCGTCGTCACCTTCTACAGCGGCATCGTCGACGTCGCCGACCGGGTCCGGCTGGGCGGCTACCCGGGCGCGTTCCGGGAGATGCTCGGCGTCGTCGCCGAGGAGTTCTTCCCGCTGCTGCCCGGCCACCGGGTCACGCTGACCGGGGGCGCGACGGCGTCGCTCTGGACCGAGCAGCTGCGTGCCACCACCGCCGAGATCATCGACAGCTACGCCGACGGCCCCCTGCCCGGGGTGCCGGCTGTCACCCGGAACAGCTACGGACAGGGCACTTCGTGGTACGTGGCCACCGCGCTGGATGACGATGGCCTGCGGGATCTGCTGCGGGACGCCGGCCGCGCCGCCGGGGTCCGCGCCGCCGGACCGGAGACCGACGGCTCGGTCGAGGTGGTCCGCCGGGCCGGCGGCGGGCACAGCTACGTCTTTGTCATCAACCACGGCAGGCAGGACATCGAGCACACCGTCACCGGACACGACCTGCTCACCGGGGAGGCCGTGCCGGGCCTGCTCAAGGTCGGTGCCGGCGCCGTACGCGTCGTCAGAGAGGAACCGGTCTCGTGACCGTGACCGAGCTAGCTATCGCCGGGGACGCCCCGCCCGAGGGCGGGCGGACCAAGCGCCGGGTCAGGTCCGGCCACGCCCGGGCCGTGCTGTTCTTCGTCACCCCCTTCGGGGTGCTGTTCGTGCTCTTCTACCTGATCCCGATCGGGTACGCGATCGTGCAGTCGCTCTACAAGATCGAGCGCACCGGCACCTTCGGCCCCGCCCGGGAGGTCTTCGGCGGCCTCGCCCAGTACGAGCGCGTCTTCTCCGACGGCCCGTTCTGGACCTCGGTCGGCCGGGTGCTGCTGTTCGGGGTCGTGCAGGTGCCCGTGATGCTGGGCCTGGCCCTGCTGCTGGCCCTGCTGCTCGACTCCGGGCTGGTCCGGGGCCGCCGCTTCTTCCGGCTGGCGTTCTTCGTGCCGTACGCGGTGCCCGGGGTGGTCGCCGCGATCATGTGGGGCTTCCTCTACTCGCCGAACCTGTCGCCGTTCACCGCGCTCACCAGCAACATCGACTTCCTCAGCGCCGACCTCGTGCTCTGGGCCATGGCGAACGTGGTGACCTGGGTGTACGTCGGCTACAACATGCTGATCATCTACTCGGCGCTGCTGGCCATCCCCGCCGAGATCTACGAGGCGGCCCGGCTGGACGGCGCGGGCCCGGTGCGCACCGCCTGGTCGGTGAAGATCCCACTGGTCATGCCGGCGATCGTGCTCACCACGGTCTTCTCCATCATCGGTACGCTCCAGCTGCTCGCCGAACCGCAGGTGTTCCGCAGCTTCAGCTCGGCGGTGTCGAGCACCTACACGCCGAACCTGACCGTCTACTCCACCTCGTCGGTGCCGAACTTCAACCTGGCCGCGGCGTTCTCGGTGGTGCTGGCGCTGGCCACGTTCGCGCTGTCGTTCACCTTCCTGAAGGCCACCCAGCGCCGGGGCGAGCAGTGAGCGCCCCCGGGGTGAAGGTGCGCGAGAGCCTGCTCTCCCGGACCGCGGCGATGATCGTCATGGGCGTCTGCACCGTCTACTTCCTGGTGCCGATCTGGTGGCTGTTCGTCGGCGCGTCCAAGAGCCGGGCACAGTTCTCCGGCACCAACCCGCTGTGGTTCGCCGACTTCGACCTGATCGCCAACATCCGCGAGCTGCTGGCCTACCGCGACGGCGTGTTCCTGCGCTGGATGCTCAACAGCCTGCTGTACACCGGCGGGGCCGCGCTGCTGGGCACGCTGCTGGCCGCGATGTGCGGCTACGCGCTGGCCAAGTACCGGTTCCCCGGCCGGGAGACGCTGTTCAACGTGGTGCTCGGCGGCGTGCTGGTGCCGGCCACCGCGCTCGCCCTGCCGCTCTTCCTGATCTTCAGCAAGGTCGAGGCGACCAACACCTTCTGGTCGGTGTTCCTGCCCAGCCTGGTCAACCCGTTCGGGGTGTACCTGGCCCGGATCTACGCCACCGCCAGCGTGCCCGACGAGCTGCTGGAGGCCGCCCGGCTGGACGGCTCGGGTGAGGTGCGCAGCTTCTTCACGGTGTCAGCCCGGCTGATGTTCCCGGCGCTGGTCACGATCTTCCTCTTCCACTTCGTGGCGGTCTGGAACAACTTCCTGCTGCCGCTGATCATGCTCGGCGACGAGCGGCTGTTCCCGGTCACGCTCGGCCTCTACTCCTGGAACACCCAGGTGAACCAGGTGCCCGGGCTGCGCGGGCTGGTGATCGTCGGCGCGCTGCTGTCGATCACGCCGCTGGTCGTGGCCTTCCTCTTCCTCCAACGCTTCTGGCGCAGCGGCATCGGCGCCGGAGCAGTCAAGTAACGCCCCTCTCTCATCCCGTCCGACAAGAAGGAACTGCCATGCGCATATCCCTCCGGTCGGTCAGCGTCCTGCTGACCTCCGCGCTGTTGCTCGCCGCCTGCTCCTCCGGCGACGACACCGAGTCCACCGCCGCCGGCGCGTCGTCCTGCACGCCGTCGTCAGGCCCGGTGACCCTGACCTACACGACCTGGATCCCCGGCATCGAGGACGTCGTCAAGGTCTGGAACGCCAAGAACCCGAACGTCCAGGTCAAGGTGCAGACCGGCCCGAACGGCAACGGCGGCACGTACCAGAACTTCTTCAACCAGCTCAAGGCCGGCAACGCCCCCGACCTGGGCCACGTCGAGTACGACGCGATGCCCAGCTTCCGGGTCCAGGACGGCCTGGTCGACCTCGGCGGCTGCGACATCGTGGCCAAGAGCAAGGACCAGTTCGTCGACTGGACCTGGAACCAGGTGAGCTTCGGCGAGCAGGGTCACGCGTACGGCGTGCCGCAGGACGCGGGCCCGATGGCGCTGTTCTACCGCGCGGACCTGTTCGAGAAGAACGGCATCGCGATCCCGGCCACCTGGGACGAGTACGCCGCCGCGGCCGAGAAGGTCAAGGCCGCCGGTGGGTACATCACCAACTTCTCGCAGAGCGACATCAACCAGTTCGCCGGGCTCTCCTGGCAGGCCGGCGGCCGCTGGTTCGCCAACGACGGCAACCAGTGGACGGTCAACCTGACCGACCCGAACACCAAGAAGGTCGCCGACTACTGGCAGGGCCTGATCGACAAGAAGCTGGTCTCGGCCGTGCCGCCGTGGACCACCGAATGGGACAACGCCTACAACACCGGCGCCGCGTGGACCTGGGTCTCCGCGGTCTGGGGCGCGAACTCCATCGCCACCGGCGCGCCGAAGACGGCCGGCAAGTGGAAGGTCGCCCCGATGCCGCAGTGGACCGCGGGCGAGAAGGTCGCCGGCAACTGGGGCGGTTCCTCCACCGTGGTCTTCAAGGGCTCGAAGCACGTGTACGAGGCGTCGCAGTTCGCGCTCTGGCTGAACACCTCCGAGGAGGCGCTGACGCTGCTGAACAAGAACGCGAACCTCTACCCGGCCACCAAGGCCGGCGCCGCCCTGCCGGCGCTCAAGGAGGGCGTCGCGTTCTACGGCGACCAGCCGATCTACGACGTCTTCGCCGAGGCCTCCACCCAGGTCGCGCCGGACTTCACCTGGGGGCCGACGATGACCTCCACGTACGCCAACGCCTCCGACGGCTTCAAGGCCGCCGTCTCCGGCAAGGGCACCCTGACCGAGGCGCTGACCGCCGCCCAGGCGTCCACCATCCAGACGCTCAAGTCGCAGGCCATCCCGGTCAAGGAGTGACCTGGTGATCATCCAGCTGCGGGCCGCGGGAACCAGCCTCGTGCTGGACGCCCGCGGCCCGCGGCCGGCTGTCGTCCTGCACTGGGGACCGGACCTCGGCGCCCTGCCGGAGTCCGACCTGGCGGCGCTGGCCGGGGCGGCGGTGCCCGCGGTGCCGCCGAGCTCGCTGGACGAGCCGCTGCGGCTGTCCCTGCTGCCCACGGTCGACCAGGGCTGGACCGGCCGGCCCGCGCTCGCCGGCTGGGGCGCGCCGGTCGCGGACCTCCGCCTGCGCGAGGCCCGGCAGGCCGGCCCGCGCGAGGTGCGGCTCGAGCACGCCAACGACTTCCTGCGGGTCACGACGGAGATCGAGCTGAGCGAGCAGGGCGTGCTGCGGGTGCGCCACACGCTGGGCTGTCACGGTACGGAGACCTTCCACCTGACCGCGCTCGACGTGCTGCTGCCGGTGCCCGCGCGGGCTGCCGAACTGCTCGACTTCAGCGGGCTGTGGGCGTACGAGAGGCGGCCGCAGCGCACGCCGCTGGGGCACGGGGTGTGGAGCCGCGAGACCCGGCACGGCCGGCCCGGCCACGACGACCCGTACCTGCTGATGGCCGGCACTCCCGGCTTCGGCTTCCGCACCGGGCAGGTCTGGGCGGTGCACCTGGCGTGGAGCGGCGACAAGCGGATCTGGGCCGAGCGCCAGGCCCTGGGTTACGGCCTGCTCGGCGCCGGCGAGCTGCTGGCGCCCGGCGAGGTGAGCCTCGCGCCCGGCGAGCAGTACACGACACCGTGGACGGTCGCGGTCTACTCCGGCGACGGCATCGACGGGCTGTCGGCGCGGCTGCACCCGTGGATCCGGTCCCGGACCGCCGCCCGGCTGCCGCGCCCGGTGGTGCTGAACACCTGGGAGGCGGTCTACTTCGACCACGACCCGTCCACTCTGGACCGGCTCGTGGACGCGGCCGCCGCGGCGGGGGTGGAGCGGTTCGTGCTCGACGACGGCTGGTTCGCCGGGCGCACCGACGACCGGCGCGCGCTGGGCGACTGGTTCGTCGACGAGCGGCGCTACCCGCAGGGCCTGCGACCGCTCATCCACCGCGTGCACAAGCAGGGCATGGACTTCGGGCTGTGGGTCGAGCCGGAGATGGTGAACCCGGACTCGGCGCTGGCCCGGGAGCACCCGGACTGGGTGCTGGGCGGGGTGGACGGGCCCACCTGGCGGCATCAGCGGGTGCTCGACCTGGCCCACCCCGGCGCGTACGCGTACGTGCGGGAGCGGTTGGGGGCGTTGCTGACGGCGTACCCGATCGCCTTTCTGAAGTGGGATCACAACCGCGACCTGCTGCAGCCGGGCGCGACCCACCGGCAGACCGCGGCGCTGTACCGCCTGCTCGCGGGGCTGCGCGCGGACTTCCCGGAGCTGGAGATCGAGAGCTGCGCCTCCGGCGGCGCCCGGATCGACCTGGGCATCCTGGAACTGGTCGACCGGGTGTGGACCTCGGACACCAACGATCCGCTGGAGCGGCAGCGGATCCAGCGCTGGACCGGGGTGCTGGTGCCACCGGAGTTCCTCGGCGGGCACCTGGGCGCGCCGACCGCGCACATCACCGGGCGGACCTCCGCGCTGAGCTTCCGCTTCGCCACCGCGCTGTTCGGCAGCGCGGGCATCGAGTGGGACCTGACCACCGCGAGCGAGGCGGACCTGGCGGCGGTGGCCCAGTGGGTGGGGGAGTACCGGCGGTTGCGGCCGCTGCTGCACACGGGGGTGGTGGTCCGCTCCGACGGGGACGCGCACTTCGTGCACGGCGTGGTCAGCACCGACCGGCGTCGCGGGATCTACGCGCTGGTCGCCCTGCGGGCCGCCGGCGCGGCGCTGCCCGAGCCGATCCGGTTCGCCGGGCTCGACCCCGGCACCCGGTACACGGTGCGCCCGCTGACGATCGGGCCCGCGCCCCGGGTCGTGCAGGACGCCGCGCCGGCGTGGTGGCAGGCGGGAGAGGTGACGCTGCCCGGGAGCGTGCTGGCCGAGGTGGGGCTGCCGGCGCCGCTGCTCACTCCCGAGCAGGCGGCACTGGTCACAGTGGAGGCTGCCCCGGCGGGACAGCGGTCCTCGTCCGGAGCGTCCGCGTCAGGCGGGCGGAGCGCACCGGCTCGCTGACCGGCCGGCCCACGCGGAAGACCGCCAGGGGTCGCGCCGACCCGGTCCGTCAGCCGCTCCGCGGTCGCCGGGCAGCCGGTCAGCTGGCTGCCGCGGTGGTGCGCCCGGCCGGTACGATCGGCCCATCGACGCCGATCAGCTCGGGGGTGCGGTGGACGAGGATCCCGTTCTGGAACCGGGCGCCGCGCTCGACCGGCTGGCGGCCTGGCAGGGCAAGATCGACCGGCTGGCCGCCGACACCGCGACGATGAGCGACCGGCTGGCGGAGCTGCGGGTCACCGTCGCCGACGAGACCCGGCTGGTCGAGGTGACCGTCGACGCCCAGGGCGCGCTGGTCGGCGTACGGTTCGGCCGGCAGACCCCGCAGACCGAGCCCGGCCGGCTCGCCGAGGTGCTGATGAGCACGATCCGGCAGGCCCGGCGGCAGCTCGCCGCCCGGGCCCAGGAGATCCTCGCGGCCACCATCGGCACCGACTCACCGGCCGCCCGGGCCATCGCGGCCGAGGTCGTCGAGCGCAACCGGTGGGCGCCGTGACCGACGGCTTCTCGGCCGACCCGGCCCAGCTCCGCCGGCACGCGGCCCACCTCGAGGCGGTCCGCGCCCGGTTCGGCGCGGTCCGGTCCGCGAGCGCCGCCATCGCCGGTGACGGCTCGGCCTACGGGCTGCTCTGCGGCTGGCTGCCGGCGGTGCTGGAGGGCCGGCACCAGCGCCAGGACAGCCTGCTCTCCTACGTCGAGGAGAACCTGACGCTGGCCGCCGAGGCGCTGACCGAGGTCGCCGACGCGTACGACGAGGCCGACGCGGGCGCGGCCGACACGGTCCACCGGGCCGGCCGCCGGCGCGCGCCATGACGGACAACCCGCTGGTCGCCGACGTCGTATCAACCCGCGAGGCGTGGACCGGGGTGTCGCTGGCGGAGAACTTCCAGGGCCTGGTCGCGGCCGTCGAGAGCGACGGATGGGTCGACGACCTGCTGGCCGGGGCCGCGTTCGGCACCGAACTGGTCGCCACGGCCATCGACCCGTTCAGCGCGCTGCTGTCCAACGGGCTCGGCTGGGCGATGGAGTACTTCGCACCGCTGCGGGAGATGCTCGACGACCTGGCCGGCCTGCCCGACGTGGTGGCCGCGCACGCCGCGACCTGGGCGAACATGGCGGCGGAGCTGAGCGACATGGCCGCCGACCTGGGCGCACACCTCGCCGGCGACCTGCCCGACTGGCACGGGCGCGCGGCAACGGCGTACGCGGGCATGATGGGCCACAACGTGGCCGCGATCGGCGGCCTGAGCGCGGTGGCGTCCGCGATGGCGGCGGCGACCCAGGCGGCCGGCAACCTGGTGCAGGCCACCCGGGAGATCGTCCGCGACCTGATCGCCGACCTGGTGGCCCGGGTCGTCGTGTGGGCGGCGGAAGCCATCTTCGTGGTCACCATCCCGGTGATCGCCGCCCAGCTGACCGCGGCGGTCGCCAAATGGGCGGGCCGGATCCTGAGCTACACGACGGCCCTGGTGACCAGCCTGACCAACCTGACCCGCCTGCTGAACGGATAGCGGCGATGGCACGATCGGGTCGCGGCGGGGACGGCCCACCACCGGGGGACCGGCCGGGGCGTCCGGGACGGCCGCACGGCGGGCCCGAAAGCGTGTCGGCCGCCCAGGAAACGGCGGCGGCCGAGGCCCAACTGGGCCGGCAGAGCGCCGCCGCCGGCCGGGACGGCACAGGGACCTCGGCCGGCCCGGACAGCGGATCGGCGCGGTCCTTCGTCGACACCGTCACCGCCGACCCGCGATCCGTGGCGGGCCGGTCCGCCCAGGACATCGCCGACCAGTTCACCGCGGCGGGATACCCCGCGACGGTCGAGCAGAGCCGGAAGAAGGGCACGTCCGGCAACGCCGTCCAGGTCCGCATCCGGAACCATCCCGAGATCACCAACATCCAGGTGCATCCGGGCGGCGGCCGGCACACGCCCGAGGGATCGCCATACTGGAAGATCTCCACGAACACGGCCGGCAAGACCTGGGTCATCCCCGGGGACTTCCGGGGCGCTGAGGAACTGGGCGGGAATGTCGTGCGCTATGACGAATAGGCTGATCAAGGTCGACCGGGTGGGCTCGGCCGCGGAGGCGGCCCGGCTCGAGACCCTCGGCGCCGACCTGGTCGGGGTCTCGCTCGGCACGGACCCCCGGTTCGCCGACGACCGCACGGTCACCGTCGAGCAGGCCGCGGTGATCGGCGGGGTGCTGGAGCGGGCGACGCTGGTGGCGGCGATGGAACTCGCCGGCGACCCGGGCCGGGTGCTCCGCACGGTGTCGGCCACCCGCGCGGGCATGGTCCAGCCGATCACTGGTGCGGTGCCACCGGCCGACGTGCGCGCCGCCCTGAGCGACGCCGGCGTCGGCATCGTCTACGGCAACCTCGAGATCGCCCACGACGACGACCCCGGCTGGGTCTTCAGCGCCTACACCGACGTGCCGGACCTGAACGCGGTCCTGTTCCACGCGGACGTGCTGCCGGAGTACCGGAGCTCGTGGGCGTTCCTACGCGACCGCGCCCCGGAATATGAGGAGGAGTTCCAGATCGCCGACCTGAACGAGCTGGGCCGCGAACGCCCGCTGGCGGTCGGGCTGGACTTCACCCCGGACAACGTTCGGGAGATCGCGGACGCGCTCGCCGAGGTGCGGGGCTTCGCCCTGACCCTGGCGGGACAGGGCCGGCGGGGCGACGTCCGATTCCACAGCTACCCCGCTGCCCTGGAAGTGCTCGAAGCCTTCGGCGACGCGTGAGCCCACTCGTCGGCGGCTGGTTCCCGGTTGTCGACCGGGTGTCCGAAAAAATGCCGCATAAGCCGCGCACTCCGCGCTTTTCGGACAGCTCCGGGTCCTTAACCGGATTGTCCCGGCCATATCCGTTCCTTCCAGGGCCTAGCGGCAGAAGGTGTTCTTGTCGATGATGGGCTACGTGACGGGCCGGCATCGACGACCAATGCGACTACGCGCGGGCACCGCTGTGCTCGCCACCCTGGCTGTGGTCGCTGTGGTGGCCGGCGTCCGGTTCGGTGTCGGGCAGTTCGGGGGCAGTGACTGCACCGGTCAGGTGCGGTTGAGTGTGGCCGTCGCCCCCGGCATCGCCGACGCCGTGCGGCAGTCGGCCGCCGAGTGGATCGGTGGTGGTCCCGAGGTCGAGGGGACCTGTGTGGCCGTCGACGTCCGGGCCGCCGACCCGGCCGATGTGGCCGCCGTGCTGGGCGCGAAGCAGAAGGTCTCGCTCAGCGGCGCCGGCGCGCCGCGGGCCGGGGTCGCGCCGCCCGATGTCTGGATTCCCGACGCCGGCACCTGGTTGCAGCGGCTGCGCGCGGCCGCTCCGCAGTTCGCCTTCACCGAGGAGGGCTCGGTCGCGCTGAGCCCGGTGGTGATGGCGATGCCGGAGCCGGTCGCCAAGGGGCTCGGCTGGCCGCGCAAGAAGCTCGGCTACGCCGACCTGGTCGCCCAGATCACCACCAGCACCAACTTCCGGGCCGGCACGGTCGACCCGGCCCGGGACGCCGCCGCGCTCTCCGGGCTGCTCGCGCTGGGTGGCACCGCGTCGGCGCTGGATCAGCGCCGGCCCGGCACCTCCAACGGGCTGCTGCGGGCGCTGGCCACCGACACCTCGGTGCTGCGCGACGACCTGATGGCCCAGCTGCCGCAGGGCGCCGACGCCGGCTCGCTGGCCGCCGGGCTCGGGCTCGCCGCCATGTCCGAGAGCGACGTCATCACCTACAACGCGGGCAAGCCGCCGGTACGCCTGGCCGCGCTCTACCTCAAACCCGCGGCGGCGCCGTTGGACTACCCGTTCGCCGTCATGCCCGAGCTCGACCCGTCCCAGGCCGAGGCGGCCCACCGGCTGTACGAGACGCTGAGCGGCGCGGACGGGTTCCGCAGCCGGCTCGCCGCGGCGGGCTTCCGGGCGCCGGACGGCAGCGCGCCCGGCGGGTTCACCGGGCCCGCCGGCGCGCCGGAGCGGATCGGCCCCTCGCCGGCGCCGGGCAGCGGTGAGGCCGCCGCCGCCACGACCGACGGGGCGACCATCGACCGGGCGCTGGCCGGCTGGTCGGCGGTCGTCGCGCCGGCCCGGATCCTGGCCATCATCGACGCCTCGCAGAGCATGCGGACGCCGGTGCCGACCGCCCGCAACGCGAGCAGGATGCAGGTGACGCTCGCGGCGGCCCGCGGCGGTCTGGGCCTGTTCAGCGACGACTGGCAGGTCGGGCTCTGGCTCTATGCCGCCGGCGCGGGCACCAACAACCACCGCGAGCTGGTGCCGATCGGGCCGCTCACCGAGAAGCGGGACGACGTGGCCGGTGCGCTGCGCACCATCCGGCCCGCCGGTGGCGACGCCGGGCTGTACCGCACGATCCTCGACGGCTACCGCGAGGTGCAGGAGGGCTGGCAGGCGGGCCGGGTCAACTCCGTGCTGCTGCTCACCGACGGCGCCGACGCCGGGCAGCAGGACGGCGACATCGCGCTGGACGACCTGCTCGGCGAGCTCGAGGCGGTCAAGAGCGAGGACCGGCCGGTGCAGGTGATCGTGGTCGGCGTCGGCGACTCGGTGGACCGGACCCCGCTGGAGCGGATCACCCAGGAGACCGGTGGCGGCGTCTTCATCGCCGAGGACCCGGCGCAGATCAACGCGGTCTTCCTGGAGGCGCTCTCGCTGCGCACCACCACGCCGCGCTAGTCGACAGTGCACGGACGGCCCCGCGGGTCCGGTGTGGAGGGGCGAATGTCGGCTTTCCGTACCGGTCCGGGGTTTCGCCGGGTCGGGGCGGCCGCTAGGTTGGCCCGATGCGACGGACGACCAGATCGATTCTTGTCGGTGCCCTGCTCGGCCCCGCGGCCGCGCTCAGCCTGCTGCTGAGCAGCGCCGCCCCGGCGACCGCGATAGCCAACGGGGAGCCCGTGCCGGACGGCAAGTACCGGTTCGCGGTCAAGCTGACCATGACCGGCATCCCCACCGCGAGCGGCGGGCGCCGCAACAGCGCCTGCTCCGGCGCGCTGATCGCCCCCGAGTGGGTGATCACCGCCGGGCACTGCTTCCGGGACGCCAACAACGTGCGGGTCAACTACCCGGTGGCCGACCTGACCACGGCGACGGTCGGCCGCACCGACCTGACCGGCACGGGCGGCCACGAGCTGGAGGTCGTCGCGGTGATCCAGTCGCCGACGGCGGACGTCTCGCTGGCCCGGCTGGCGGAGCCGGTCCGCGACATCCGGCCGCTGCGCGTCGGCCACCGCGCTCCCGAGCTCGGCACCGTCGTGCGCGTCACCGGCTACGGGTCCACCACGAGTGTGAATCCGGCGCCGGTCACCCGGCTCCGGACCGGGCAGATGACGGTGGTCTCGCTGAGCGACACGGTGACGGGCCTCCAGGGGTACGCCCCCCAGCCGGACACCACGCCGTGCCCCTACGACTCCGGGGCCCCGTTCTTCATCGAACGCGACCGGGCGCGACCGGTGCTGGTCTCCGTGGTCAGCAACGGTCCGAGCTGCCCGCACACCGCGGTGGAGAACAGCGCCCGCACCGACAACATCGCCGGCTGGATCCGCGAGAGCATCCGCACCGGCGGCGCCGGCTGAGCCACCGGCGGGCGTGGCGTGGTGGATCGGGCGCAGGCGCCGCGGGCAACTGCGATACCGTTTGTCGGTCGGGCCGTCGCGTCGCCCGGGTCGGTGACGATCCACGCGGCAGTCGATAGGTCAGGGAGCCATGATGTCCGAGTCGAGCGCCGACAACACCGCCGCCGCGGAGACCGCCGACGGCGAGCCGGAGCCCGAGGTCTTCGCCAACCGGGCCGAGCGCCGGGCGAAGGGCAAGAAGGCCGCCCGCGGCGGCGAGGTCTTCAGCAAGGGCCAGCAGCCGGTCGGCCGCGGCTCGGTGCAGAGCCCCCGCCAGTACGGCAACCGCCGCAGCGGCTGATCCCACAGCCGCGGCTGTCCCGCCGAGCCGGAGCAGGCCCACGTGGCGGTCACGCCACGGACGGTGGTCGCGGTTCGCGCGGCGGTCGCGTCGCGCCGGCCCGTGACAGCGCCCCAGGCAGGCTCGGGCGGTGATCACGCCAGTGCGGGGTCCCAGTGACGCCGCGCCAGGCAGGTTCGGGCGGTGATCACGCCAGTGCAGGGTCCTGTGAGGCCGCGCCAGGCTGGCTCGGGCGGTGATCGCGCCAGTGCGGCACGCCGCGCCGGCCTCGGCGGCTGTTACGCCACGGCCGCGACCGTGGCGTCGGCGGCGCCGCGCCAGAGCAGGCCCGTCTCGGTGAAACCCGCCGTCCGGAGCGCCGCCAGGTGCCAGCCGGCCGGCGGGGTCCACTCCGCGCTGCCGTGCGCCGTCGGGTAGATCTTGGAGCGTTCGGCGTAGAGCGCCGCCAGTCGTGGGTCCGCGGCGACCCGCGCCCACCAGTCGCGCCACGACAGCGCCGCCCCCGTCGCGTAGCGGGCCTCGCGGCGGGCGTCCGCCGCCTCCAGCAGCCGCTTCGTCAGGCCGGGCAGGCCCTCGTCGGGCATGTGGTCGGCGTTGGCGAACAGGCCGCCGGCGCGGAGCACCCCGTGCAGCTCGCCGTAGAGCACGGCGAGGCGGTCCGGGGTGAGCCAGTGCAGCGCCGTCGCGGTCAGCACGGCGTCGTAGTCGCGGTGCGGCAACGCGTCCGTCCAGGACGGACGGCTCAGGTCCGCGGCCACGATCCGCGCCCGGTCGCCCAGTGCCGCCTCCGCCAGCGTGAGCAGCACCGGGTCCTGGTCGACCACCGTGACCCGGGCGTGCGGGAACCGGTCGAGGGCGCGCAGGGCGATCGTGCCCGTGCCGCCGGCCAGGTCGAGGAGCGCCGGGCGGCCCTCCGGCGCGACCGCCGCGACGGCGTCGAGCATCGCCGCGATCCGGTGTTCCCGGTCCGGCAGGAACGCTTCCTGCTGCCGGTCCCAGCTTTCCTGCCAGGCGTCCGCCACGTCGGCGAGGTAATGAGTCATGCCCGTCACGCTACTTACAATCAGACCCGCGGTCCAGACTTGTTGCCAAGGATGTGCAACAGTGCGGCCTGCCGGGGGCCTGGTCGCGGTGCCGGTCACCGCGCGGGCGGTGACCCGCACGATCCACGCCGTGGTGCAGACGTCTATCGAGGGACACCGCCCGCGCAGTGCGTGCCGGTGGAGCTACGGAGTGATCCGCCATTCCTGGCAGGTGTTGCCGAGCGCGGCCCACTGCCGGACCGCCGTGCCGTTGGCCGTGGCGCAGTTGGTCACGTCGAGGACCTTGCCGTTGCCGCGGTTGGCGATCAGGTAGCGCCCGTTGACCGGCGTGACGCTCCACTGCTGGCAGGCGTTGCCGAGGGCGGCCCAGAGGTTGAGCGCCGTGCCGTCCGCGGTGCCGCAGTTGACCGAGTCGAGCACCGTGCCGCTGTTCACGTTGGTGATCGTGTAGTAGCCGCTGGTCGTCTTCGCGAACGTCCACTGCTGGCAGGCGTTGCCCAGCGAGGCCCACTGGTCGATCGCCGTGCCGTTGGCCGTGCCGCAGTTGACCGCGTCCAGCACCGCGCCGCTGTTCTGGTTGATCAGGCGGTACTTCGTGCCGGGCACCGGGAACGAGACGCTGCCGCCGGGGTCGCCCGCCGGGGCGGTCAGGCTGCTGCCCAGCGCGGCCGGGGTGCCCAGGTTGGGCGTGCCGTCGGAGTTCCAGCTGATCTTCTGGATCCGGGTGGTCCGGGTGCCGCCGCAGCCCTGCCCGGTGGTCTCGTTGGCGTGGTAGACCACCCAGGTCTCGGTGCCGTCGGGGGAGGTGAAGAAGCCCTGCCCGCCGGGGCCGTAGACGCCGTTGCCGTCGGCGCGCTGGAAGATCGGCGTGCTCTTCTTGGTCCACGCGGACGCGCTGAGCGGGTTGCTGCCGGTCAGGGTCAGCATGCCGAGCTTGTAGTCCGGCGTGTTGCACGAGCTGGCCGAGTACGTCAGGAACGTCCTGCCACCCCGCTGGAGCACGTACGGCGCCTCCTGGGTGTTGCCGCCGGAGGTCTCCCACGACAGCGACGGCTGGGAGATCCTGGTGCCGTACGCGCTGACCGTCCACGGGTTGCTCATCGGCGCGACGAACAGGCTCTGCAGGTTGCCGACCCAGGACGAGTAGAAGTAGTAGTTCGCGCCGTTGATGGTCGCGACGCTGCCGTCGATCGCCCAGCCGTTGCCCGCCTGCACGTTGAGCTGCGCCTTGTAGCTGTACGGCCCCATCGGATCGGTGCCGGAGCTCTCCAGCACGTACGACCGTTGCCCGTCGCAGCAGGCCGCCGGGCCGGCCGAATAGTAGTAGTACCAGCGTTTCCCGTTCGGGCCGTCGAGCAGGTGCAGCGACGGCGCCCACATGTTGCAGCAGTTCGCCGAGCCGGTTCCGGTGTGTACGACGGTCTCCGCGGCCCCGGCCAGCGCGGCCACCGACGCCGCCTTCTTGATCACGAGCTGGGAGTTCCAGGTCGTCGCGGCCAGGTAGTAGTTGCCGTTGTAGTAGCCGAGCCACGGATCCGCCCCGTACGGCGCGGACGCCACCGGGTTGGTGAACGTGGCGGCGGCCGCGGCGGGGCGCTGCGACCGCGGCGCGACGACCGCGACCACGATCACCAGCACCGCCGCGACCAGCAGGAACAAGGGCCGGAACCCCCGGCGCAGGTGCAGCTCCATAGGCCTGTCCTCAGGTGGGCTGTTCGCCGGTCCGTCCGGCCTGGCGATTGTGAACGGTAACAACGTCGAGGGTCAATACCTTGGCCGGATCTGCCGGAAACAACGGGGAAACCTTGACGTCAAATCTGTTACCGCTCACACTGCGGCACGACATCGACCGATGTCTCTTTCTTGACCGGGAGGTCCCCATGCTGGAACTCCGCAAGCGCCGCACCGCGCGGCGAACCCTGCTGGCGGGTGTGGTCGCCGGCGCGTTGCTGGCGGTGACGGTGGCCGTCGCCGGCCAGGCCGAGGCGGCCGACTATCCGAACCCGGGAGTCGTCACCGGTGACACCGGGGTGCACGATCCGTCGATCGTCAAGACGCCCGCGGGCGGGTACCTCGCCGCGTACACGGGCAACAACATCCAGCTCAAGACCTCGCCGGACCGCACGGCGTTCCGCAACGCGGGCGCGGTCTTCCCGAACGGCGCGAGCTGGACCACGGCGTACACCGGGGGCAGCCGGAACCTGTGGGCGCCCGACATCTCGTACCGTAACGGCCGCTACTACCTCTACTACTCGGCCTCCACGTTCGGCTCGAACCGCTCGGCGATCTTCCTGGCCACCAGCACCACCGGCGCCTCCGGCTCGTGGACCCACCAGGGCCTGGTGATCGAGTCGAGCAGCGCCAACGACTACAACGCGATCGACCCGAACCTGGTGGTGGACGCGCAGGGCCGGTGGTGGCTGAGCTTCGGCTCGTTCTGGTCCGGGATCAAGCTGATCGCGCTGGACGCCGCGACCGGCAAGCGCGCGGACACCACGATCCGGGCGATCGCCGGGCGCGGCGGCGGCGCGATCGAGGCGCCGACGCTGGTCAGGCACGGCTCGTACTACTACCTCTGGGTGTCGTTCGACCTCTGCTGCCGCGGCGCGGCCAGCACGTACCGGATCATGGTGGGCCGGTCCACCAGCGTCACCGGGCCGTTCGTGGACCGCAACGGCACCGCGATGACGGCCGGCGGCGGCACCCAGGTGCTGGCCTCGCACGGCGCGATCCACGGGCCCGGCCATCAGGCGGTGTTCACCGACACCGACGGCGACGTGCTGGTCTACCACTACTACGCCGACAACGGCGCGTCCTATCTGGGCATCAACCTGATCGGCTACGACGCGGCCGGGTGGCCGTACGTGTACTAGCCCAGATGTCTGCAAACATCCTGCAAACGGCTATGTCTTCACATTGACATCCGTCTGTGTTGTTCTGGAAGAGGTAAGCGCTTGCTTCGGGCAAAGCGGGCGCAGGAGCCAGGTAACAGATGCTGCAGCGTGAATCCCCGGCGCACGCGCCGGGGGCCCGCTGGTGCCGGTCCGGACGGCACCCCATCCGTATCTCGATCGCCGCGATCCACCCGCGGCACCTCACCGAATGTCAAGGAGAACACCATGCGCAGAAACGTGCGCCAGCTCGTGCTGGGCACCTCCGCCGGTGCGACCGCCCTCGCTCTCGTCACCGCCGGCATCACCCTGACCGGCGCCGCTTCCGCCGCGGAGACCGGGCCCGCCCCGGCGCCGCCGAGCACGCTCGCAGCGATCACCGACCTGGTCGGCTGGGGTACCCAGAACGGCGGTACCACCGGCGGCGGCAGCGCCGCGACCACCACGGTGTCCAGCGCCTCCGCGCTGACCACGGCGCTCGGCTCCAGCTCGGCCGCGGTCATCCGGGTCTCCGGCACCATCTCCTGCTCCGGCATGCTGCGGGTGCGGTCGAACAAGACCATCATCGGCAACTCCGGCGCCACGATCGTGGGCTGCGGTTTCAACATCAACGGTGACCGCAACGTGATCATCCGCAACCTCACGTTCCGCGGCTGGAACGACGACGCGATCAACGTGCAGACCTCGGCCACGAACATCTGGGTCGACCACAACACCTTCAGCAACGGCTACGACGGCGCCGTGGACATCAAGCGCGGCTCCGACTTCATCACGGTGTCGTGGAACCGCGTCTTCAACCACGACAAGTCGATGCTGCTCGGGCACAGCGACGACAACGCGTCGCAGGACACCGGGCATCTGCGGGTGACCTACCACCACAACTGGTTCGACGCGTCGACCCAGCGGCACCCGCGGGTGCGCTTCGGCAACCCGGTGCACGTCTACAACAACTACTACCGCAACAACAGCGGGTACGGCGTGGCGTCCACCGAGGGCGCCGGCGTGCTGGTCGAGAACAACTCCTTCGAGGGTGTCGACGACCCGTACCACCTGGGTGAGGGTGACTCCGGGCCGGGCACGCTGGTGGCCCGGGGCAACCTGCTGGTCGGCTCGGGCTCCGGGCAGACCGGTGGCAGCGTCAAGTCCATCCCGTACTCCTACACGGCGGATGCCGCCGGCAACGTGAAGTCCATCGTGACCGCCAACGCGGGTGCGGGCCGCATCTCGCTCTGACCCGCTGACAGCCCGGCCTCCCGCGACCGCGGGGGGCCGGGCTTTCGGGTTCCGTCCGGCAGGAGATATTCATGATCCACCGCAGACTGCTCGCCACCACCCTGGCCGGCGTGGCCACCGTGGCCGGCACCCTGGCCGGGGTCACCGCCGCGGAGGCCGCCCTGGCGATCACCGTGGCGGCCGACGGCTCCGGCACGGTCCGCACCGTGCAGGCGGCCGTCGACCTGGTCCCGGCGGGCAACTCCGCCACCGCCACCATCACCATCAAGAAGGGCACCTACGCCGGCCGGGTGGTGGTGCCGTCCACCAAGCCGAACATCGTCTTCACCGGCGCCACCGGCGTCGCCACCGACGTCGTCATCACGGCCAGCCGGCCGCAGAACACCGACGGCACCGAGGGCAGCGCCACCGTGCTGCTCGGCGCCAAGGACATCGAGATGCGCCACCTCACCGTCCGCAACGACTACAACGAGAGTGCCAACGGCGCCTCCCAGGCGCTGGCGCTCTACGTGAAGGCCGACCGGGCGAAGTTCCGCAACATCCGGTTCATCGGTGATCAGGACACGCTGCTGGTGCACGGCGCGGTACGGGCGTATTTCTACAAGGCCTATGTCGAGGGTGATGTCGATTTCATCTACGGCAGCGGCACCTCGGTGTTCGACAACTCCGAGATCTTCTCGTCGACCCGCAATCAGTCCAACAACGGCTATGTGACGGCCTCGGCGACCCCGGGCGCGCGCACCTACGGGATTTTGATCGTCAATTCCCGGCTGACCAGTGACGCGGCCGCGGGCACGGTCTACCTGGGCCGGCCGTGGCACCCGGGCGGCGACACCACCGCCGATCCGCAGGTGCTGATCCGCGACTCGGTGCTCGGCGCGCACATCCGCACCGCGCAGCCGTGGACGGACATGAGCGGCTTCTCCTGGAAGGACGCCCGGCTCTCGGAGTACCGCAACACCGGGCCCGGCGCGACCGTCAACAGCAACCGTCCCCAGCTCAGTGCCGCCTCGGCGGCCAGCTACACGGCCCAGAAGTACCTGGCCGGCACGGACGGGTGGAACCCCGTGGTCACCGGCTGACCGGCCGGCCGGCTGCGGCCGGACAGGCGCGAGGGCCCGCGGCGGAGGGGAACGCCGGCGCGGGCCCTCGTTGTGCGCCCGTGGGCCGGCGGCAGGCGCCGGGCACGGGAAACGGGGGATGAGGAGGGCGCCTCATCCCCCGCCCAGTACTTATTCGGACGGATCGTTTCGGTACGGGAGCCGGGCCGGTGAACAGTTCTTGCGGGTCACCTCCAGGGGGTGGGGAGGATAGCGTTGGGAGCGCTCCCATTCATGACTGTAACTGTTGTTACGGCCCGGTGGAAGGTCCTTAAGGAATTGCTCAGACGGTGGCGCGACAGGTGACCGTCGGTGTGCTGCTCGCACCGGCGCCGATGAATCCGAAGGTCGTACTCGCGCCGGCCGCCAGGGCGCCGTTGTAGCCGGCGTTGGTGGCCGTCACTGTGCTGCCGCTCGCCGACACGGTGGCGTTCCAGCCCTGCTGCACCGTCTGGCTGCCGGCGTAGGCCAGCGTGACGGTCCAGCCCTTGATCGCCGTGGAGCCCGCGGTCACCTTGACGTCACCCTGGAAGCCGCCCTGCCAGGAGGAGCCCACCGCGTAGGTGGCGGTGCAGGCGCCCGTCGCCGGGGGCGTCGAGGTGGGAGGGGTCGTGGGGGACGTCGTGACGGGCGGGGTCGTGGCCGGCGGGGTGGTGGCGGGCGGCGTGGTAGGCGGCGTGGTGCTGGTGCCGCCGAAGGCCACGTCGCTGCAGAAGTAGTAGGACTGGTCGGCGTGGCTGGCCTTCCAGATGGTGTAGACCACGGCGCGCCCGGTGCGGCCGGAGAGCGACACCGGCACGCTGATCGCCACGCCGTCGGTCCGCTGCTCCGGCCACTGCGCCGCCGGGGTGTTGCCGATCCGCGAAACGAGGTCCAGGTCGGACCACTTCAGCGGGGTCGTCACCGGGTTGTAGCCGGGTTTGGTCACGTAGACGTCGACGTAATCGGCGCCGTGCCGGGCACCGTCGAACAGGCGCACGTTGAAGCTGTTGCCGACCGAGGCGGCCGTCCAGTTGCCGACGGCGTCCATGGACCGGTAGCGGCCGCCCTCGGCGAGGCCGCCGCTGCACAGCTGGCCGTCCGGGATGCCGGCCTGGTGGTTACCGGCCAGGCCCTCGCGGAAGAGGCCGTTCCAGTTCCACATCGCGTTCGGGTTGTCCTGCCAGGCCTGCCAGCACATCGGGTCGAGGGTCTGCATGGTGGGGTCCTGGAACTTGCTGCCCCAGCGTTCCCAGCAGCCGTAGTTGCGGGAGGCCGGGCCGGTGATGTTGCCGTGCGCGGCGGCGGGTGCGGCCGGGAGGACAACCGCGGCCAGGGTGGCCACGACGATCCCGACGAGGCCGCTGATCAGTATGCGGATGCGTAGCGAAGAGGACATGTGGACTCAGCACTCCGTTGCAGAAAATGCCCGGGGAAGGGCACGGGTCGAGACGGGTACGGCGGAAGCTGCCCACGGCTCCCGCCCCTCACCTGGCCCGGCGGGGTGCGCGCCCAGCCTCGCTGACTGGATCGGTGCCTGTCAATGCATCGGCGCGCCGAAGAAAGTTGGCGGATCCCGGCAACCTTCCGGGGCCCGGCCGCCACTGTGCAGATGGACGGGGCACCCGCCGCCGTCCAGGTCCTTGCGGAATGGATGGGTGATGACTCGACCTCGCGCGCCGTACGCCGGCCGGCCGGCCCGGCGGACCCGGGACACCTCGGTGGTCGGGCGGCGACCTGTCGGTGGCCGGGTCCACCCGTGCCGGCCGCAGCGTCCGCAAGCCGCGTGGCCGTGCCGGGTGCAGGTGGTCACCGACCTGACCGGGCCGGCCTCGCGGCTGGACCGGCCGTGGACCGGCGTGCAGGCCGCCATGATCGCCGCGGCCGCCACCGCCGACACCCTGCGCGCGGTGCGGGCGGTGCCGGGCTGGTCGATCGGGGTCGGCCCGCTGGCCGGCGCCTTCGCCGACGCGGGCGCCGGGCGCGGCGGCACGCTGCTGGTCGCGGCGCAGGTGCCCCAGCTCAGCGCGGACCTACTGGCCGAGGCGGCCGGGCTGCTGGGCGAGTTCGACGCGGTGCTCGGGCCGACCACCGGGGACAGCTGGTGGGCGTTCGGGCTCCGCGAGCCGCAGCACGGCGCCGCGCTGCGCGCCATGCCCGGAGCGCTGCTGAGCGCGGGCTCCCTGACGGTCGCGGCGCTGCGCCTCGGGCTGCGCGTCGCCATGCTGCCCACCCTGCGGGAACTGGGCACCGGCGCGGACGTGCCGACCGTCGCCGGGCACTGCCCGGCGGGCAGCGAGTTCGCTGTGACGGTCGCCCACCTGATGAGGGTACGCCGCTGAGCCGCCCGCCAAGATCCGGTACGTTGCCGGTATGAGCGTGCGTTTCGGGGTGTTCGTGCCGCAGGGCTGGAAGATGGACCTGGTCGAGATCGCCGACCCGGTCGAGCAGTACGAGGCGATGACGGCGGTGGCGCGGGCCGCCGACGCGGGCCCGTGGGACTCGGTCTGGGTCTACGACCACTTCCACACCGTCCCCGAGCCGACGATCAACACGACCTTCGAGTGCTGGACGGTCACCTCGACGCTGGCCCGCGACACCAGCCGGGTCAACATCGGCCAGATGGTCGGCTGCAACGGCTACCGCCAGCCCGCGCTGTACGCCAAGATCGCCTCCACCGTGGACGTGGCCAGCCACGGCCGGCTCTACGCCGGGCTCGGCGCCGGCTGGTACGAGCACGAGTGGAAGGCGTACGGCTACCAGTGGCGCGAGGTGCCGCAGCGGATGGCCGAGTTCCGCGAGGCCGTGGAGATCGTGCACAAGATGTGGACCGAGGAGCGGCCGGTCTTCACCGGCAAGCACTACTCGATCGACGGGCCGATCAACGAGCCCAAGGGCGTCCGCAAGCCGCACCCGTCGTTCTGGCTCGGCGGCGGCGGCGAGAAGGTCACGCTGAAGCTGGTCGCCAGGTACGCCGACGCGTGCAACGTGGGCGGCGGCGACCCCGAGCTCATCAAGCACAAGCTGGGCGTGCTCCGGCGGCACTGCGACGACCTGGGCCGCGACTACGACCGGATCATCAAGTCCACCTCGCTGGAGCTCAAGCTCGGCGAGCCGGTGGCGGAGACGATCGGCCGGGTCGAGCGGATGGCCGAGGCGGGCGCCGACTACGTGATCGTCTACGTGCCCCGGGTCGCGTACGACCACGAGCCGATGCTGCGCTTCGCCCAGGAGGTCATCCCGCAGTTCGGCTGAGTACGCCAGACTGGCCGCCATGCGAAGGACATTCACGCCGGTTGTGCTCGCCGCCGCCCTCGGGGTCACCCTGCTGACGGCGGGATGCGGGGAGGACGCTGTCTGCGGCTCCGACCACTACCCGGTCAAGGCCGTCGGCTCCCGGACCGGGCAGGACTGCGTCCCCGAGGGCCAGGAGCCGCCGGCGGGCTACGTGCGCTACCCGGCGGGCCAGGTGCCCGAACACGTCGGCGACAAGTGGGACCAGTACTGGAGCACGGTCGTCGTCGACGAGCGGGGCGCCGTGGTGCCGGGCTGAGGCCCGGCCCGGTCACGACAGCGTGTCGGCCGGGAACCGGTCCCCGGTGCGCAGGCCGTCCGCGTGGTCCGGCGCCATCGTCGGCTCGTGCCCGGAGCCGCGGCTGGTCGCCCCCTGACCCGCCGCTACTCCTTGGCCGGCAGCACGTCCACGGGGGTGACCAGCCGGCGGTCGGCGCCGACCTCCCGCAGCGGCCCGGTCAGCCGGACCGTGCCGCGGCACGGCAGGTCCTCCGCCGAGGTGCCGACCATGACCTCGATGTCCCCGGGCTCCACGATGCGGCGCAGGTCGCGGCCGGTGAAGGCGGTCCGGTCGGCGTGCACGTGGAAGCGCACCAGCGCGTCGGCGTGCGGCTCCAGCGACACCCGGGCGAACCCGGTCAGCTGCTTCACCGGCCGGGTCACCTGCGCGAGGGTGTCGTGCAGGTAGAGCTGGACGACCTCCTCGCCGGTGCGCTCGCCGGTGTTGCAGACCCGGACCGTCACGGTGAACTCCCCGTCGGTGGCCACCTCGGACGCGCTGATCCGCAGCTGGTCCAGCGCGAACGTGGTGTACGAGGACCCGTGCCCGAACGGGAACAGCGGCGTCGGGTCCAGGTTGCTGATGTCGGTCTTGTCCGCGCCCAGCGGCGGCTGCAGGTACGTGCCCGGCTGGCCGCCCGGGTGCCGCGGGATCTGCACCGGCAGCTTGCCGCCGGGCTGGATCCGGCCGCTGAGCACTCCGGCCACGGCCCCGCCCGCCTCCTGGCCCGGCATGAACGCCTGCACCAGCCCGGCGGCACGACCGTGCACGTCACCCAGCGCGTACGGGCGTCCGGAGACCACGACCACCACCACCGGCGTACCGGTGTCGAGCAGCTCGGCCAGCAGCTCCGCCTGCACGCCCGGCAGCCGCAGGTCCTCGGCGTCGCAGCCCTCGCCGGACGAGCCGTGGCCGAACAGCCCGGCGAGGTCGCCGACGACGGCCACGCAGAGGTCCGCGTCGCGGGCCGCGGCGACGGCGGCGGCGAAGCCGGACCGGTCCGTGCCCTGCACCTGGCTGCCCGGCTCGTGCACGATCTCGGTGCCCGGCAGCTCCTTGCGCAGCGCGTCCACCACGGTCGGGACGTCGACGCCCAGGCCGAGCCCGGGGTGCCGGGGCAGCACGTGGTTGGGGAACGCGTAGCAGCCCATGAACGTGCGCGGGTCGTCGGCGCACGGGCCGACCACGGCCACCCGGCTCGGCGCCGGGCGGGTGCCGTCGACCAGCGGCAGCGCGGTGCCCGCGTCCAGCAGCACGATCGAGCGTTCGGCCAGCTCGCGGGCGAGCGCGCGGTTGGCGGGGGAGTCCAGGTCGGTGCCGGCCGCGCGGGCCACCGAGCCCTCCGGCGTCCAGCCCGGGTCGAGCAGGCCGAGCTCCACCTTCTGGGTCAGCAGGCGCCGGGCGGCCCGGTCGACCAGTTCCTCCGGCACCGTGCCGGCGCGGACCCGGTCGACCAGCTCGCGGCCGTAGCCGATGGTGTCGGGCAGCTCGACGTCGATGCCCGCGGCCAGCGCCTGCGCGCCGGCCTCGCCGGGGTCCGCGGCGACCCGGTGCATGGTGGCGAGGAACGGCACGGCCCAGTAGTCGCTCACCACCGTGCCGGTGAAGCCCCACTGGTCCCGCAGCAGGTCGGTGAGCAGCCAGGAGTCCGCCGCGGCGGGCACGCCGTCGACGTCGGAGTACGAGTTCATCACCGAGCCGGCCCGCGCCACCCGGATCGCGGTCTCGAAGCTGGGCAGGATCACGTCCATCAGCTCGCGCCGGCCCATCGGCACCGGCCCGTGGTTGCGGGCGGCGCGGGCGGCCGAGTAGCCGGCGAAGTGCTTGAGGGTGGCGATGACCCCGGCGCTCTGCAGCCCCTGCACGTACGCGGCGCCGAGCATCGAGACCAGGTACGGGTCCTCGCCCATGGTCTCCTCGACCCGGCCCCAGCGGTAGTCGCGGACCACGTCCAGCACCGGCGACAGGCCCTGGTGCACGCCGACCGCGGCCATGTCCCGGCCGATCGCCGCCGCCATCCGCTCGATCAGGTCCGGGTCGAAGGTCGCGCCCCAGGCGATCGCCGCCGGGTAGACCGTCGCGCCGTAGGTGGTGAAGCCGGTCAGGCACTCCTCGTGCACCAGCGCGGGGATGCCCAGGCGGCTGTCCTCGAGCACGATGCGCTGCTGGCGGACCACCTCGGCGGCGCCCTCGGTGACGGTCAGCGGGGTGCCGCCGTAGACCCGGGTGAGGTGGCCCAGCCCGTGCCGGCTGGCCTCCTGGAGCGACATGCTGCCGGAGGCGGCGAAGACGTCCTGCATGGGCGCGACGTTGGGGGAGACCTCGGGGGTGGCGTCCGGCTCATCGGGGTGGTCCATGTCGTTGTTGACCCACCGGCTGCCCAGCTGTGCGACCTTCTCCTCGAGGGTCATGTGCGTCAGCAGGGCGCTGACCCGATCAGCAACGCTGCGGGTCGGGTCGTGCCAGTCAGGTGTCGTCACGATGGTTCTCCTTACGAGCCGGACGGGTGCAGACACTCCGAAACTTTCGGACTGTCGACGAGACCGGATCGCGACCTTACCGTGACCTTGGGAGGGGGCAGATCGGCCTCGCAGCGCAGCAATGGGTCCACTCTCGCGGGTAAAGCACGAGTCTTTCAAGGCCCTTGACACGCCAATCGCGAAATCCTACGTTAACGAAATCTCTCGGTAATTTGCGGTTGGCGATCGAAAGTTCCAGACCTCGGAACCCAGCTCGCCGACCCACCCCCTCAGCACCTTCGACCGGCCGCGAAACTTTCGGCTTCTCGAGTACGGAGACCAGCGTGGAACGCAGCCCGATATCCCGTCGCAACTTCCTCAGCCTCACCGCCGCCGCCGGCGCCGGCGCGGCCCTCGCCGCTTGCGGCAGCTCCGGCCCCGGCGGTGGCTCCTCCGGTGGCGGCGCCGCGAGCACCGCCAGCTACTGGTTCCTCACCGGCCAGCCCGGCGAGGGCATCCGGCAGGCCGCGGCCGAGCGGTTCACCAAGGCCAACCCGAACAACAAGCTCCAGTTCACCGCGTTCGAGAACGACGCCTACAAGCAGAAGATCAAGACGGCCATCGGCGCGGGCCAGGCGCCCACCCTGATCTGGGGCTGGGGCGGCGGCGGCCTGAAGAGCTACGTCGACGCCGGCCAGGTTGAGGACCTGACCGGATGGTTCGGCGAGAACGCCGCGGTCAAGGACAAGCTGTTCCCGTCGTCGTTCGGCCCGGCCACGATCGGCGGCAAGATCTACGCGATGCCGTGCGAGACGGTCCAGCCGATCATCCTGTACTACAACAAGAAGGTCTTCGAGCAGGCCGGCGCGCAGCCGCCGCAGTCGTTCGAGGACATGATGGCCCTGGTGCCGACGTTCAAGGCCAAGGGCATCGCGCCGTTCTCGCTGGCCGGCAAGTCCCGCTGGACCAACATGATGTGGCTGGAGTTCCTGCTCGACCGCATCGGCGGCCCCGAGGTGTTCGACGCCGTCTTCGCCGGCGAGAAGGACGCCTGGTCAAACCCGGCCGTGCTGGACATGCTCACCAAGATCCAGACGATGGTCGACGCCGGCGCGTTCGGCAAGGGCTTCTCCTCGGTCGACGCCGCGGGCAACGCCGACCAGGCCCTGCTCTACACCAACAAGGCCGCGATGATGCTGCACGGCGGCTGGACCTACGGCAGCATGAAGAACGACGGCGGCAAGTTCGTCTCCGGCGGCAACCTCGGCTGGATGAACTTCCCGCCGGTCGCGGGCGGCAAGGGCGACCCGAACAACACGGTCGGCAACCCGGGTCAGTACCTGGCGATCTCGGCCAAGGCCACCGCCGAGCAGAAGGAGACCGCGAAGAAGTTCTTCACCAGCGGGGTCCTCGACGCCGAGGAGACCAAGGCGTGGATCAACGACGGCGGCTCGGTGCCGGTCGTCAAGGGCACGGAGAGCATCCTGGCCGCCTCGCCGGACGCCGAGTTCCTCAAGTTCGTCTACGACACCTCGGTCAACGCCAAGGTCTTCGCCCAGTCCTGGGACCAGGCGATGAGCCCGACCGCCGCCGAGGCGCTGCTGGACAACATCGCCAAGCTGTTCCAGAAGCAGGTCTCGCCCCAGCAGTGGGTCACCAACATGAACCAGGTCATCGGCAAATGACGGCACTTGCTCCGCCCCCGATCCGGGTGGCGAAAAGCTCCATCCCGACCGGCGGGCGGAGCAAGCCCGTCATGTGGATGGTGCTCCCCGCGCTGCTGATGTTCACCGCGTTCGGGCTCATCCCGCTGCTGGGTGTGCTCGGGCTGAGCTTCACCCAGTGGGACGGCATCGGTGCGATCAACCCGGCCGGGTTCGACAGCTGGACGGCCGTGCTGAGCGAGCCCGGGCTGCTGCACGCGCTCTGGGTGACCTTCCTGGTGATGGCGCTGTCGTGGCTGTTCCAGACGCCGCTGAGCCTGCTCATCGGCGTGTTCCTGGCCTCGCACAAGCGGTACCGCGGGTTCCTGGCGGTGCTCTACTTCATCCCGCTGCTGCTCAGCTCGGCGGCCATCGCGATCACCTTCAGCGCGCTGCTGAACCCGAACTTCGGGCTCGGCGCGGGCCTGGGCGTCGAACTGCTCAACCAGGACTGGCTGGGCCAGGGCAACCTGGCGCTGGGCGTGCTGATCTTCGTGGTCTCCTGGCAGTTCATCCCGTTCCACTCGCTGATCTACCAGGGCGGGGTGCGGCAGATCCCGATCCAGATGTACGAGGCGGCGCAGATCGACGGGGCCGGCAAGATGCGGACCTTCTTCAGCATCACCCTGCCGCAGCTCAAGTACACGATCATCACGTCGTCGACGCTGATGGTGGTGGGCTCGCTGACCTTCTTCGATCTGATCTTCGTGCTCACCGCCGGCGGTCCCGGCGACGCCACCCGGGTGCTGGCGCTGGAGATGTACCAGACCGGGTTCAAGGCCAACCTGATGGGGCCCGCCAGCGTCATCGCGGTGATCCTGGTGCTCGTCGGGCTCGGCCTGGCGCTGCTGCTCCGGCGGCTCGGCGGTAACCCGACCGACAGCCAACTGGAAGGTGCCTGATGGCCATCTCGACCCGGCCGGCACCACCGCGCTCCGGTGGGCCGGCCACGGCCACGCCGCGGGTACCGGCGCGCCGGTCCTCCCCGCTGCGGTGGAACTGGATCGGCGGCGGTTTCGGCTGGCTCTGGCTGGTGGTGGTGATGCTGCCGATCTACTGGATCGTCATCACCAGCTTCAAGACCCGGGCCAACTACTACGCCCAGAACCCGCTGGCGCCGCCGACGGAGCCCACCCTGGAGAACTACCGCCAGGTCATCGAGGCCGACTTCACGCGGTACTTCGGCAACAGCCTGATCGTCACCGCCGGGGCGACGCTGCCGGCGGTGCTGATCTCGTTCATGGCGGCGTACGCGATCGTCCGCGGCAGCGCTGGCAGCAGGTTCCTGCGGTCGGTCAACGGGCTGTTCCTGATGGGGCTGGCGATCCCGTTGCAGGCGGTGATCATCCCGATCTACCTGATCATCATCCGGCTGCAGATGTACGACACCCTGCTGGCGATCATCCTGCCGTCGATCGCGTTCGCCATCCCGTTGTCGGTGCTGGTGCTCGCGAACTTCATCCGGGACGTGCCCAAGGAGCTGTTCGAGTCGATGCGGCTCGACGGCGCCACCGAGTGGGGCACGCTCTGGCGGCTGGCGTTCCCGCTGACCCGTCCGGCCCTGGTCACCGTGACCATCTATCAGGGGCTCGGGGTCTGGAACGGGTTCATCCTGCCGCTGATCCTCACCCAGGACCCGGCGCAGCGCACCCTGCCGCTGGGGTTGTGGAGCTTCCAGGGCCAGTACGGCGTCAACGTGCCGGCCGTGCTCGCGTCGGTGGTGCTGACCACCCTGCCCATCCTGATCTGCTACGCCGTCGGCCGGCGGCAGCTGCTCAGCGGGCTGACCGCGGGCTTCGGGAAGTGACCGGCGCGGTGCTGTGCCGCACCCGGAGCTCGGTGGCGAGCTCCACCCGGGGCGCCTGAAGGGTCTCGCCGCGCGCCAGCCGCAGGACGGTGTGCGCGGCGAGCCCGCCCATCTCGGCCAGCGGCTGGCGCACGGTGGTCAGCGGGGGCGCGGACCAGCGCGCCTCGGGCAGGTCGTCGAAGCCGGCCACGCTTAGGTCGGCGGGCACCCGCAGGCCGCGGCGGCGGGCGGCCTCGTAGACACCCAGCGCCATCTGGTCACTGGTGGCGAACACGGCGGTCGGCGGCTCGGCGAGATCGAGCAGCCGGCCGCCGGCCGCGTACCCGGACTCGTGGTGGAAGTCGCCCTGCACGACCAGCGCCGGGTCGGTGCCGATCCCGGCCGCGGCCAGCGCGGCCCGGTAGCCGTCCAGCCGGGCCCGGCTGCACGCCAGCTTGCGCGGCCCGGCGACCAGCCCGATCCGGCGGTGGCCGAGGGCGAGCAGGTGCTCGGTGACGCTGAGCCCGCCCGCCCAGTTGGTCGCGCCGACGGTCGCCACCGCGGCGGCCGAGCCGCCGGCCGGGTCGATGACGACCACCGGGATGTGCAGCCGGCGCAGCTGGGTGTGGATCGGCGCGGTCACGTCGGAGAGCACGAAGACGACCCCGTCACAGGTCCGGCTGCGCAGGTTGCGCAGCCACTGCCGGGTCGCCGTCTCGTCGTGGTGCACCGCCGAGACCACCGTGCCGGCCCCGGCGGCGTGCGCCACGTCGGCGACGCCGCGGATGAGCTCGACGGCCCAGGAGCTGTCGAGCGAGTCGAAGACCACGTCGAGCACCTGGGCCCGGCCGGGCGGTCGCGAGTTGCGCCGCCGGTAGCCGTGGTCGCGCAGCAGCTGCTCGACCCGCTCCCGGGTGGCCGCGGACACGTCGGTACGGCCGTTGAGCACCCGGGAGACGGTCGGCACGGAGACGCCGGCGGCCACCGCGATGGCCGCGATGGTCACCCGGCGCTCGTCCGCGGTCATGGGCCGTCCTCCGGTCAGCGGGCGGCGATGGCCAGGGTGTCGCGCAGGGCGGCGTACGCGGGCTTGGGGGTCAGGTTCTCGTCCAGCGGCGTGGCCGAGCCCTCGCCGTCGAAGACCCCGGGCACCCAGGAGTAGCGGTCGGTGAAGCCCCACAGCGTGTACGAGACACAGCGGTCGGCCAGCAGGCAGGCCTGCAGCAACGCGGTGAAGCCCTGCGCCTGGGCCTGCACCTTGATCGGGTCGGCCGGCAGCGGCATCCGGACGTCGACCTCGGTGAACGCGGTCTGCAGCCCGAGCCGCTCGAACCGGCGCAGGTTGGTCAGGGTGTCGCCGGGCACGCCGTACTGCACCGCGAGGTGGCCCTGCACGCCGTAGCCGTGCACCGGCACGCCCGCCGCCTTCAGCTGCTTGACCAGCGCGTAGTAGGCGTCGCTCTTGGCGCTGACACCCTCGTTGTTGTAGTCGTTGAGGAACAGCTTGGCCTGCGGGTCGGCCTGGTGCGCCCAGCGGAACGCGTCGGCGACGTAGCCCTGGCCGAGGTTGCGCAGCCAGATGGTGTCCCGCCAGGTGCCGTCGTCGTTGAAGACCTCGTTGACCACGTCCCAGTGCCAGACCCGGCCCTTGAAGTGGGTCACCTCGTCGATGATGTGCTGGCGCAGCACGGCGCGCAGCTGCGCGGGGGTGAGGTCCCGCTCGTTCACCCAGGCCGGGTTCTGGTTGTGCCAGACCAGCGTGTGCCCGCGGACCTTCTGCCGGTTGGCGCGGGCGAAATCGATCAGGCGGTCGGCCGCGGCCCAGTCGTGCACGCCCCGCTGTGGCTCGGTGGACTCCCACTTCATCACGTTCTCGGCGGTCACTGTGGAGAACTCGCGGGCGACCGCGGCGCGGTAGGGGGCGTCGTCGGCCAGCGCGTTCATGTCGACGGCGGTGCCGATCCGCAGGCCGGCCCGGTCGGCGACGGCGCGCAGCCCGGTGGCCTGCTGCGGGGCGGTGGGGTGGGCGGGCGCGGCCGTGGTGGGGGCGCCCGCGGTGGCGGGGCTGCCGGTCAGGGTCATGGTCGTCAGGAGCGCGACGCCGGCGAGAGCGCGAACTTTCATCGTCGTCCATCCTTTCCGGCCCTCCACGGACGGCCGAGAGTTCCGAGAAGTTCCGTTACGTGACCGGAACATATGCCGATCAGCAACGTCGGTCAACACTTAACAACGTGGACAGAGAATGGTGAAGATCAATGACGCGGGCGCTTGATCTGGTACGCAGCAGCTCCTTGACGGGACTTCGACCGGGTTCTATGTTACGGACGTTCGGCCGTACGGTTTCCGAAAGTTTCGGGGGTTCCGATGTCCTATCGTCCGAAGTGGTGGCGCCGGTGGGCGCTGCCGATGTCGGTCCTGCTGCTCTCCGGCGGCCTCGCCGCCCCGGCCCACGCCGGCGGCCCGACCGCGGTGGTGGTGGACACCGCGCGCGGCCACGGTGACGTCGTCAGCTTCACCTTCGACGACGGCCCCAACCCGGCGGACACCCTGCGGCTGCTCGACGTGTTGCGCCACCGGCGCGTGCGCGCGGTCTTCTGCCTGGTGGGCGACCAGGTCCGGGCACACCCCGAGGTGGTACGCCGGATCGCCGCCGGGGGTCACCTGCTGTGCAACCACTCGCTGCACCACGACGACCTGGGCCCGCTGACCCCGGAGCAGATCCGGGCCGACCTGACCGAGACCAGCGCGCTGATCCGGCAGGCGGTCCCGCACGCGCGGATCCCGTACTTCCGGGCGCCGTACGGCAGCTGGGGGCAGAGCCCACAGGTCGCGGCCGCGCTCGGCATGCAGCCGCTGGGCTGGCGGCTGGCCATCACCGACTGGGAGCCGCCCGGCACCGACGTGCTGGTGCAGCGGCTGCGCGACGGCATCACCCCGGGCGCGGTGGTGCTCATGCACGACGGCGGCGGTGACCGCAGCCAGACGGTCGCGGCGGTCGACCGGATCATCCCCGAGCTGCGGGCCCAGGGCTGGCGCTTCACCCTGCCCCGGCGCCGTGGCTGACCAAGGAGAATCGATGTCCACCAGACGCGAACTGCTCGCGCTCGCCTCGGGCGCCGCCGTCGCCGCGACCCTGCCGGCCGCGCCCGCCCAGGCGGCTGCCCACCCGCACGACGGCGCCGGCTGGACCGGGACCTGGGCGGCCGCGCCCACCACCGTCCCGCCCGGCCCGCCGACCGTGCTGGAGAACCAGACGGTGCGCCACGTCGTGCACGTCAGCGCCGGCGGCGACCGGCTGCGGATCCGGCTGACCAACGAGTTCGGCGCGCAGCCGCTGGTGGTCGGCGAGGTCCGGGTCGCCCGCCGGGCCGGGAGCGGGGCGAGCACCGACGGCCGGCCCGGCACCGACCGCCCGGTCACCTTCGGCGGGCGCGGCGCGGTGACCGTGCCGGCGGGCGCGCCGCTGGTCAGCGACCCCGTGCCGCTGCGGGTACCGGCGGGCACCGACCTGATCGTCAGCATCCACCTGCCGCGCCGCACCCCGGTGACCACGGTGGCCGCGTTCGCGTTCCAGGACAACGTGATCGCCGCCGGCAACGTCACCGCGGCCCGGGTCGTCACGCCCACCGCCGTGGTCGGGCAGAACCTCTTCCTGTCCGGGGTCAGCGTCGCCTCGCCGGCGGGCGCGATCGTCACCCTCGGCGACTCCATCACCAACGGCGCCAACACCGTGGCCAACCTGAACCACCGCTGGCCCGACCTGCTGGCCGAGCGGCTGCGCGCGGCCCGGATCGACCGTGGCGTGGTCAACGTCGGCGTCTCCGGCAACCGGCTGCTGCGCGACCCCAACCCGCCGGCCGGCAGCGACGCCGAGGCCTACGCCGCGTTCTTCGCGCAGAGCGCGCTGCGCCGCTTCGACCGCGACGTGCTCGCCCAGCCCGGCGCCGCGTACCTGATCGTGCTGCTCGGGGTCAACGACCTCGGGCATCCCGGCACCGCCGCGCCGGCCGACGAGACGGTCACCGCCGAGGACCTGATCGCCGGGCACCGGCAGCTCATCGCGCGGGCGCACCAGGCCGGGCTGCGTGCCTACGGCGCCACCGTGCTGCCGTTCAAGGACGACACCCTGGGCTTCTACTCGGTGGAGAACGAGCGCAAGCGCGCCGCCCTGAACTCCTGGATCCGCACCGGCCGGGAGTACGACGCGGTCATCGACTTCGACGCCGCCGTCCGGGACCGGACCGATCCGCTGCGGCTCGCGGCCGCCTACGACAGCGGTGACCACCTGCACCCCAACGACGCCGGGATGGCCGCGCTCGCCGCGGCCGTGCCGCTGCGACTGTTCCGGTAGGGAAGGCGTACCGATGAGACTCCTGCTTGCTCTCGCGGCCCTGGCCGCTCCCTTCTTCGTCGCGGCCCCGGCGACCGCCGGGGTCCCGGCGGCCGACGACCGTGACTCCTACGTGTCCTCGCGGCCCGGCCGGGACCGTTTCCCGCTGGTGGGCGCCCCGCTGGTGGTCAGCGCCGGCGACCACGCCGGGGTGATCCGGGTCGTCGACGACCTGCAGGCGGACATCGCCGCGGTCACCGGGGTGAAGCCGGCCGTCGGGCTCGACAAGGTGCCCGGCGGCCGGCGCGACCCGGTACTGGTCGGCACCATCGGCAAGAGCCCGCTGATCGACCGGCTGGTCGCCGCGGGCAAGCTCGACGTGCGCGGCGTCGCCGGCAAGTGGGAGACCTCGCTCCAGCAGATCGTCGAGAACCCGCTGCCGGGCGTCCGGCGGGCGTTCGTGATCGCCGGCAGCGACCAGCGCGGCAGCATCTACGGCGTCTACGACCTGTCCCGGCGGATCGGCGTCTCGCCGTGGCGGTTCTTCGACGACGTGCCGGTGGCGCACCGGGACGCCGTGTACCTGCTGCCCGGCCGGCACACCCAGGGCACGCCGGCGGTGAAGTACCGCGGCTTCTTCATCAACGACGAGAACCCGGCCACCGGCACCTGGGCGCCCGGTTACTTCGGTCCCGGCAAGGCGCCGGGCTATCCGGGCGGGCTCAACGCGGCCTACTACGCCAAGGTCTTCGAGACGATGCTGCGGCTGAAGGCCAACTACCTGTGGCCGGCGGTCTGGGGCCGGGCCTTCGCCGAGGACGACCCGCAGAACCACGCCACCGCGTCCTTCTACGGGGTGGTGATGGGCACCTCGCACGAGGCGCCGATGATGCGCGGCATCGAGGAGTGGAACCGGCATCCGGCCGGGACCCGGGAGTGGAGCTTCCGGCGCAACCCGGACGCGATCAAGGCGTACTGGCGGGACGGCGCGGAGCGGATGGCCCGCGAGAAGATCGAGGGTGTCGTCACGCTCGGCATGCGCGGCAACGGCGACGTGAGCCTGCCCGACGGCGACGGCATCGACCTGATGAGCTCCATCATCGACACCCAGCGGCAGATCCTGCGCGACACCGGGCTGATCGGCGCGCCCCAGGTGCAGACCCTCTACAAGGAGGTGCAGCGCTACTGGGACCGCGGCTACCGGCCGCCGGAGGACGTCACGGTGGTGTTCTGCGACGACAACTGGGGCAACATGCGCAAGCTGCCGGACGCCTCGCTGCCGGCCCGCAGCGGCGGCTACGGCCTGTACTACCACTTCGACTACGTCGGCGGCGGCCGCAACTACAAGTGGGCCGACACGGTCAACCTGACCAACACCTGGGAGCAGCTGAACCTCGCGTACCGCTCGGGGGTCGACCGGCTCTGGATGGTCAACGTCGGCGACCTGAAGAACGAGGAGCAGCCCACCCAGCTCTTCCTCGACTACGCGTGGAAGCCGTTCCCGCTCGGCGGGCTGGGGGAGTGGGAACGGGGCTACGCCGCGCAGAACTTCGGCCCGGCGCTGGCCGGCGAGATCGCGGGCGTGCTCGGCGACTACGGCCACCTGCAGTCGCGCCGCAAGCCCGAGCTGCTCAACCGGCGCATCACCATCGACCCCGCGACCAAGGTGATCACCTACGACGACGAGGCGAGCCCGTTCAGCCTCACCGACTACCGCGAGATCGACCGGGTCACCGCCGAGTGGCAGGCGCTCGCCGCCCGGGCCGAGAAGATCAAGGCCAAGGTGCCGGCGGCCTGGCAGGACGCCTACTTCCAGCTCGTCTGGTACCAGGTCAAGGCCACCGCGAACCTCTACGCGCTGCGGCTCGCCGAGTTCACCAACATCCGGTACGCCGGGCAGGGGCGCGCCGCCACCAACCGGCTGGCCGACCTCGCCGAGGCCCGGTTCGCCGACGACCAGGCGCTGAACGCGTACTACAACACCGGACTGGCCGGCGGGAAGTGGAAGAACTGGCAGCTCCAGCCCAAGATCGGCTACGGCAACGTGGCCCGGTACGGCCCCAACGCCCCGTGGCAGCAGCCGGAGAAGGACAACGTGGCGCTGCCGGACGAGATCTACCCGTACCTCAAGCGGATCGAGGTGCCGGCTCAGGCTGAGCTGGGCGTGGACCTCGACGGCGGGGACCCGGAGACGCTGCCGGCGTTCAGCCCGTACCAGGCGCAGCCGCAGCAGTTCATCGAGGTCTACAACAAGGGCACCACGCCGTTCCCGTACACGATCACCTCGGCCGTGCCGTGGGTGCAGGTTACGCCGGCCGCCGGGACGGTCACCGAGCAGGTCCGGGCCACCGTACGGGTGGACTGGCGGCGCGCGCCGAAGGGCACCACGACCGTGCCCCTCACCGTCACGGGGGCGGGAGCGAGCCGGGTCGTGCGGGCGCCGATCGACAACCCGGTGCTGCGGCCGGAGGGCTTCGTGGAGGCCAACGGCTACGTCGCGATGGAGGCCGACCACTACACCCGCAAGGTCGGCGACTGGCGGCTGCTGCCGGAGATCGGCAAGACCGGCAACGGCCTGACCCCGCTGGGCGGCGAAGGCGCCCGCCTGGAGTACGCGATGACCCTGACCACGACCGGCCCGGTCCAGGTGACCGCGGTGCTGTCGCCGCGCAACAACACCCGCCCGACCGACGGCCTCAAGTACGCGATCAGCCTGGACGACCAGCCGCCGCAGACGGTGAACATCACCACGGCCACCGGCGCCGACGACACGACCATGAACAAGCAGTGGGAACGCAACACCTCCGACAACGTCAACCGCACCACCACGACGCACACCGTGGCCGCCGCGGGGACGCACACCCTCAAGTTCTGGATGGTGGATCCGACCGTGATCGTGCAACGCCTCGAGGTCGACACCGGCGGCGTGCCGTACAGCTACCTCGGCCCGCCGGAGAGCCGGCAGGTGAACCGGTGAACCGCCGGTCGCTGCTCGGCCTCGGCGGGGCCGCCGCGGTCTCCGTCGCCACCGCGCTCCAGCACCGCGGGTCGCGTCCCGGCCGCCGCTGGCTGCCCACCTGGGTCGCCATGCCGCAGCTCACCGAGCCGCACAACCTGCCGCCGGCGCCGTTCACCGGCACGGACTCGGTGCTGGTCGACGCCACGCTGCGGCAGACCGTGCACCCGTCGGTCGCCGGCTCGGCCGTCCGGGTCCGCTTCTCCAACGCCTTCGGCGGCGCCCCGCTGCCCCTCACCGCGGTCTCGCTGGCCCGGCCCGCCGGGGGCCGGGCCGGGGTCGCGGCGATCGAGCCGGGCTCCTCCCGCCCGGTCACCTTCGGCGGACGACCGTCGGTGACAGTGCCGATCGGCGCGCAGGTCGTCTCGGACCCCGTCGTCATGCCGGTCGCCGGGGAGCTGACGGTGACGGCCTATCTCGCCACCGGTCAGGCCTCCACCTCGGTGACCTCGCATCCCGGCTCGCGGACCACCTCCCATCTGCTGCGCGGCGACCACCACGAGGCCGTGGACCTGCCGGGCGCCACCGCGACCGACCACTGGTACCTGATCAGCGGCGTCGAGGTGCTGGCCCCGGCCGACCTCTCGGCGACGATCGTCCTGGGCGACTCGCTCACCGACGGCCGCGGCTCGACGACCAACGGCAACGACCGCTGGCCGGACCGGCTCAACGAGCGGCTGCGCGGCCGGCACGCGGTGCTCAACCAGGCCGCCGGCGGGAACCGGGTGCTGCAGGACGGCCTCGGGCCGAGCGCCCTCGCCCGCCTGGACCGCGACGTGCTCGCGGTGGGCGGTGCGGTCGCGCTGATCGTCTTCGAGGGCGTCAACGACATCGGTACGGCGGCAGCCACGCCGGCGGCTCAGCAGGCGGTCGGTGACGAGCTGGTGTTCGCCCACGACCAGATCATCACCCGGGCGCACGCACGTGACCTGCGGGTCTACGGCGCCACGTTGACGCCGCTGGGCGGCAACACCGGCTACGACGACCCGGACGGCCTGCGCGAGCGCACCCGGACCCGGCTCAACGAGTGGATCCGCGGCGCCGGGCGGTTCGACGGCGTCGCCGACTTCGACGCCGCGGTCCGTGACCCGGCGGCGCCCCGGCAGCTGAACCCGTTGTTCGACACCGGTGATCACCTGCACCTCAACCCGGCCGGCTACCAGGCCCTCGCCGACGCGGTGCCGGGGCGGTGGTTCCGATGAGGAGCATGACCAGTGTGGCGGTGCTGCTGCCGCCGCTGTCGGCCCTGCCGGCGCGGCTGTCCACGTACCGTGAGGTCTTCACCCATCCGATCTTCGACCTGGCCTTCGCGACGGCCGGCGCCATCGACCTGCTGGCCGATGCCGACATCCTCGCGATCGCCCCGCCGGTGCGGCGCGGGGCCGACACCATCACCGCCGACGAGGCGGCCGCGCTGCGCGAAGCGGTGGTGCGCGGCTGCCGGATCCTCGCCGTCGGCGAGGCCGTGTTCACCGTCGCGGCCGCCGGCCTGCTCGACGGCCGGGCGGTCGCCACCTGCCCGGCGCACGCCGAGGAGCTGCGCCGCCGCTATCCGCGCGTGCGGCTGGCGCCCGGCGTGCGGTACGTCGACGACGACCCGATCTTCACGGCCGCGGCCGGTCCGCCCGGCCTGGAGTTGTGCCTGCACCTGGTCCGCAAGTACCACGGCGCGGCGACCGCCGCGGGCATCGCCCGTTCCCTGTCCCGATAAGAATCACGCCGGTCTATTCCCTTGACCCCTGGACCGGCTCAAAATGGGAGCGCTCCCACTCCCCGTCCCCCTCGGAAGGCGTCCTCCATGTCGAAGCGACTACGCACCACTCTCGCCCTGATCGCGGCCGGTGCCGCGGCCGGAAGCCTGACCTTGTTCATGGCGCCCAGCGCCGACGCCGCCACGACCCTGGGCGCCTCCGCGGCGGCCAGCGGCCGGTACTTCGGCACGGCCGTCGCGGCGAACAAGCTCAGCGACAGCACCTACGTCGGGATCCTGAACCGGGAGTTCAACTCGGTCACGCCCGAGAACGAGATGAAGATCGACGCGACCGAGCCGCAGCAGAACCAGTTCACCTTCACCAACGCGGACCGGATCGTCAACCACGCCGCCGCCCAGGGCATGAAGGTGCGCGGGCACACCCTGGCCTGGCACTCCCAGCAGCCCGGCTGGATGCAGAGCATGGAAGGCTCCGCGCTGCGCTCGGCCATGCTCAACCACGTCACCCGGGTCGCCACCTACTACAAGGGCAAGGTCGTCACCTGGGACGTGGTGAACGAGGCGTTCGCCGACAGCGGCGGCGGCCGGCGCGACTCCAACCTGCAGCGCACCGGCAACGACTGGATCGAGGCCGCGTTCCGGGCCGCGCGCGCCGCCGACCCGGGCGCCAAGCTCTGCTACAACGACTACAACATCGACAACTGGACGTGGGCCAAGACGCAGGCCGTGTACACCATGGTCCGCGACTTCAAGTCCCGCGGCGTGCCGATCGACTGCGTCGGGCTGCAGTCGCACTTCAACAGCGGGTCGCCGTACCCCGGCAACTACCGCACCACGCTGGAGAGCTTCGCGGCGCTCGGCGTGGACGTGCAGATCACCGAGCTGGACATCGAGGGCTCGGGGCAGACCCAGGCCACCACCTACGGCAACGTCGTCAAGGACTGCCTGGCGGTCGCCCGGTGCAACGGCATCACGGTCTGGGGCATCCGGGACTCCGACTCGTGGCGGGCCAGCGGCACCCCGTTGCTCTTCGACGGCTCCGGCAACAAGAAGGCCGCCTACACCGCGACGCTGGACGCCCTGAACGGCGGCACCACGCCGCCCACCACGCCGCCGACGACCCCGCCCACCACGCCGCCGACGACCCCGCCGACCTCGCCGCCCCCGACGGGCACGGGCTGCTCGGCGACCGTGACGCTGAACTCGTGGAACACCGGCTTCACCGCGACCGTCCGGGTCACCGCCGGTGCCACGCAGGTCAACGGGTGGGCGGTCACGCTGACCCTGCCGTCGGGCGCGGCGGTCACCAACACCTGGAACGCCCAGAACACCGGCACCACGGGCGCGGTGCGGTTCGCGAACGTGTCGTACAACGGCCGGATCTCGGCCGGCTCCAGCACCGAGTTCGGCTTCCAGGGCACCGGCACCGGCCCCACGGCCACGCCGACCTGCGTGGCGTCCTGACCCGCTGACCGTACCTCCGGCGCGGGGCGGGGCCCCCCCCCCCCCCCCCCCGCCCCCCCCCCCCCGGGGGGGGGGGGGCCCCCCCCCCCCCCCGCGCCGGACCTCCCCCCACTGAGGAATCATGAAGAGACTGGTACAGACCCTGCTCGCGGTCACCGCCGCGACCGTCGCGCTCGCCGCCTCCGTCCTGCTGCCGGCCGGGCCGGCGGCCGCGGCCACCCTCCAGGAGATCACCGGCTTCGGCACCAACCCCACCAACCTGCGGATGCACCTGTACGTGCCGGACCGGCTGCCCACCAACCCGGCGCTGCTGGTGGCCGTGCACTACTGCACCGGCTCGGGGCCCGCGTTCTACTCGGGCACCTCGTTCGCCTCGCTCGCCGACCGCTACGGCTACATCGTCATCTACCCGTCGGCGACCCGCTCCGGCAACTGCTTCGACGTGTCCTCCCCGGGCGCGCTGCGGCACGACGGCAACAGCGACCCGGTGGGCATCGTGTCGATGGTCCGCTACGTGCAGAACCGCTACCACACCGATCCGGCCCGGACCGTCGTCACCGGCGCCTCGTCCGGCGCGATGATGACCAACGTGCTGCTCGGCGACTACCCGGACGTGTTCCGCGCCGGCGCGGCGTTCATGGGGGTGCCGTTCGGCTGCTTCGCCACCACCGACGGCTCCAGCTGGAACAGCGCCTGCGCCAACGGCCAGGTCACCAAGACCCCGCAGGCGTGGGGCGACCTGGTGCGCGCCGCGTACCCGGGTTACAGCGGCGCCCGGCCGCGCATGCAGACCTGGCACGGGGTCAACGACGACACACTGCGCTACCCGAACTTCGCGGAGCAGATCAAGCAGTGGACCAACGTGCACGGCGTGAGCCAGACCCCGGTGCTGACCGACACCCCGCAGTCGGGCTGGACCCGGACCCGGTACGGCTCGACCTCCGCGCAGGCGCCGGTCGAGGCGATCAGCGTGGCGAACACGGGACACTCGCTGCCGCAGTCGGGCATGGCCGAACGGGCCATCACGTTCCTCGGCCTGGACAGCACCCCATCGGTGCCGCCGACGAGCCCGCCGACGAGCCCGCCGACCAGCCCGCCGACCAGCCCGCCGACCAGTCCGCCGCCCTCGTCCGGGGCGTGCCGGGTGGGGTACGTGGTGAACGCCTGGAACACCGGGCTGACAGCCTCCATCACGATCACCAACACGGGGGCGCCGCTGACGGGATGGACGCTCGGCTTCACGCTGCCGGCGGGGCAGACCATCACGTCGGGCTGGAACGCGACGTGGACCGGGTCGAGCGGGGCGGTCACGGCCCGGAACGTGTCGTACAACGGGAGCCTGGCGACGGGGGCGTCCACGAGCATCGGTCTGCAGGCCACGCATACCGGTGACAGCGGACGGCCGGCGGCGTTCACCTTGAACGGGGCGGCTTGCGCGGTCGCCTGACGGACCGCCTGCTGTCCCGGACCGGGTGAGCCGGGGCAGCAGGTGCTTTACCCGGGGTTCGGCCGGGAGCTCGGCGCGCTTGCCGGGGTTTCCGGCCGGGCCCTGGGGTCTTTCCGGGCCTGAATGCTGTCTGGGCCCGGGGTTTGCCGGGCTGGGGCTTTCCGGGGCCGGGCCTCCTCGGCCGTGGCCCCCGGGCGGTCGGCCGAGTTCCGGGCCCGGGTGTTCCCGGGCCTGGCCGTTTCCGGGCCTGGCCGTTTCCGGGCCTGGCCGTTTCCGGGCCTGGCCGTTTCCGGGCCTGGCCGTTTCCGGGCCTGGCCGTTTCCGGGCCTGGGCCGTTTCCGGGCCTGGGCCGTTTCCCGGGCCTGGGCCGTTTCCGGGCCTGGGCCGTTTCCCGGGCCTGGCTGTTTCCCGGGCCTGGCTGTTTCCCGGGCCTGGGCCGTTTCCCGGGCCTGGCTGTTTCCCGGGCCTGCTGTTTCCCGGGCCTGGGCTGTTTCCGGGCTTGGCCGGTTGGCCGGTGCCTGGCGCGTGGTGAAGGCTTTCCGGACCGTCCGGGGCCGGGGCGCCGCTTGCGCTGCCCCGGCCCCGGACGGGTCAGGCTCCGGTGCGGGTGGCGATCGCCTGCAGGAAGATCTCGTTGATCTTGGCAGGGTCCTCGGCGACGAAGACGCCGCTGCTTGATCCGCTGGCGTCCGCGATCGTCTTGAGCTCGTTGCGGTCGACCTCGGTGCCGATGCCGATGATCACCATGCGGACCGGCTTGCGCGGGTCCCGGGCCTTCTTCAGCCCCGCCACCAGCTCGTCCTCGGTGAGGCCGCCGTCGTTCTCGTTGACCCCGTCGGTGAACAGGATGACCGAGTTGACCCGGCCCGCCTGCCATCCGGTCTTCACGGTCTTGTAGGCCGCCAGCGCCGTGTCGAACAGCCCGGTGTCGCCGGTCTTCTTCGGCTGCATCTCGTTGAGCGCGTCGTTGAGCTGGGTGCGCGCCGAGGAGAGCGGGCTGATCGGCACCTTCGGCTGCCACGCCTGCGAGCCGACCAGATCCGTGGAGAAGAACCAGGTGCCGACCGCCCACTTGTCGTCGAACAGCTGGAGCCCCTGCGCCGCGGCCCGCTTGGTGACCTCGGCGCGGGTCAGCCCGCCCGCCGTGGGCACCTTCTTGAGCATCGAGCCGGAGATGTCGAAGACGGCCAGCACCCGGCCCGGCTGGGTGATCGCGGCCCAGCTGCCCAGCACCTGGCTGATCGCCGTGCCGGCCTGGGCCGCGGCGCTCGTGCCCTGGGCTGCGGCGCCGCCGGCGGGGATCGCGGTGGCGACCTCCGCGGGTGCGCCGGCGGGTGCGGTGAAGCCCGCTCCCGCCTTGCCGTCCGGGCCGCGCAGACCGGCGGCGGCCAGTGCGTTCAGGAACGTGGTGCCGCGCAGCGCCTGGTGCAGCCCGGCGGCGGCCTGGGACTTCTGCGGGTCGACCTCGGGCATGATCGCGAACGGGTAGTTCAGCACCGCCGGCGCCGGGTCGAGGTAGAGCGCGGCCAACGGGATCGGCGGCTTGTCCGCGTTGTACGCCAGCACGTCCTCCTCGGACAGCGGCGCCGCGCTCAGGCCGGTGGTGACCTCTTCGGCCGTACGCGGGAATTTCTCCACCAGGTCCTGGCGGATGCTCGATGTGTTCGCCGCGAGCTCGCGCAGCGCGCGGACCTTCCGGGTCGCGCCGGCGGCGTCGTTGCCCGCCGCCCCGCCGAGCGCGAGCAGGCCGGTGAGCCCGGCGGCGTCGCGGGTCGGGTCGACGATGCCGGGGCGCAGGGACTTGCCCGCGGTCAGCTGGCCGAGCAGGTCCGACCACTTGAGCTGCTTGGCGGGCCAGCCCAGCTGCTGCGCGACCGGCGCCGGCATGGCCAGGACCACCGGGCTGCCGGCGACCGGGACGGTGTCGGTGGGCACGAAGCCGGGGGCCTCGCGGCTCACCCGCAGCAGCCAGGTGGACGAGTCCGGGATCCAGACGTCCGGCACGGCCGCCTTGCCCCCGTTCACGCTGGGCAGGCTGACGCCGTGCTTGGCGGCGATGGCGGCGGCCGCGGCGGCGGGATCGACGGCGGCCACGTTGACCTTCACGCAGACGCCGTCGACCTGGGCGTCCTCGCCCTTGGTCCACGCGTCCGCGGCGGTCTGCACCGCCCCGGCGATCTCGGTGGCGGCGGTGACGTCGAGCCGCACCTGCCCGGAACAGTCTCCGGCGGAGAGGCGCTGGTAGCCCAGCCAGGATCCGGCGCCGATGACGACAAGCGCGGCCGTGGCCGCGCTGACGACGATGCCGGTGATACTCAAGGTTCTTCGATGGCGTCCGGGCACGGGTCCATGCTCCGCAAGCGATGATCCGATTGCCATGGACGTTCGGACGGAATTCTCACATCAACTGCAAAATGAGGCTCAGTCCGGCCCTCGTTGACTGCGGTGCGTGTATCGCGTACCAGCAATGGGTGAGATAACCGCGGGGCCGCCGTGATCGCGGGTTTCTGTCGGACCCCTGCGGTATCAAGAACCACCGGCCGCTTTCCGCGGCCGGGCGTCGCCAGGAGGAGAGCACAGCATGTCGAGCACGGGACCGTCCGCCGGCCTGACCACCCGCGACCACGAGGTCGCCCCGGTTGTCGACGCGGCCCACGCCAGCGCGTTCGGCACGCGCGAGGAATACCGCGCGGCGATCGAGCGGATGCGCGCGGCCGCCACCGCCTACTACGCCGGCGGCGATCTGGTCATGGACGACGCCACCTACGACGCGCTGCTGGCCCGCACCGCCGCGACCGAGCGGGCGGAGCCGGGCTGGGCCGAGGCCGGCTCACCCACCGTGACGGTCGGCGCCGGGGTGGCCGTCGGCGACGTCGAGCACAGCACCCCGATGCTGAGCCTCGACAACGTGTTCGACGCCGACGAGCTGCGCACCTGGGCGGCCCGGCTGGACCGGGTGCTCGGCCGCCCCGCGCTCGGCTACACGGTCGAGCCCAAGATCGACGGCATGGCCATCGCGGCCCGTTACGTCGACGGCCGGCTGCGCCAGATCGCCACCCGCGGCGACGGCCGGGCCGGCGAGGACGTCACCACCCAGGCCCGGCTCGTGGCCGGGCTCCCCGCGGAGCTGCGCCGGCCGGTGACGGTCGAGGTGCGCGGCGAGGTCTTCATGACCGACGCCGACTTCGCCCGCGCCAACGAGCTGCGGACCGCCCACGGCGGTCAGGCGTTCGCCAACCCCCGCAGCGCCGCGGCCGGCACCCTGCGTGCTCAGGACCGGGCCTACGACGCGCCGCTGTCGTTCCTGGCGTACGCGGTGCACGACCTCCCCGAGGGAGAGGGCCTGACCCACACCGCCGCGATGGCCGCCGTCGCGGAGCTCGGGGTGGCCACCACCGCCGGTTCCCCCACCGGGATGCCGCAGTGCGCCACGATCGACGAGCTGTCGGCGGCCATCGCGGCGATGGGCGCGGCACGCGGCACGCTGGGCTTCGACATCGACGGCGCGGTGGTCAAGGCCGACGACCCCGGCGACTGCGACCGGGCCGGCTCATCCAGCCGGGCGCCGCGCTGGGCGATCGCCTACAAGTTCCCGGCCGACACCCGGACCAGCACGCTCACCGCGATCGAGGTGCAGGTGGGCCGCACCGGCCTGATCACCCCGGTGGCGGTGCTGGCGCCGGTCCAGGTCGGCGGCGTGGTGGTCACCTCGGCGACCCTGCACAACTTCGGCGACCTGGTCCGCCGCGACGTCCGGGTCGGCGACACGGTGTTCGTCCGCCGGGCCGGCGAGGTGATCCCCGAGATCACCGGCGCCAAGCTGGACGAACGCCGGGCCGACGCGCAGCCGTTCACCCCGCCGGAGGTCTGCCCCCGCTGCGGCGGCGAGATCGACCGCAGCCAGAAACGCTGGCGCTGCACCCAGGGCAGAGCCTGTGGCGCGGGGGAGTCGCTGTCGTACTTCGCCGCCCGCGACTCGATGGACATCGAGGGCCTGGGCGACAAGGTGATCGCCGGCCTGGTGGCGGCCGGCCTGGTGACGGACCCGGCCGACCTGTACGACCTGACGCCGGAGGCCCTGACCGAGCTGGACAGGCAGGGCCGCACGTCGGCCACCAAGCTGGTGACGGCCATCCAGGCGTCCAAGGCCCAGCCACTGTCCCGCGTCCTGACCGGCCTGGGCGTCCGGATGACCGGCCGCTCCATGTCCCGCCGGCTGGCCCGCCACTTCGGCACCATGGCGGCGCTGCGCGCGGCAACGGTCGAGCAGCTGCAGGAGGTGGAAGCGGTAGGCCCGGAACGCGCGACAACAATCGCGGCGGAACTGGTCGAGCTCGGCCCGGTCATCGACAAACTGATCGCCCGGGGCATCACGATGACCGAGCCCGGCGTCCCCGGCCGCGAGACGACCGCCGAAGCGACCGGTTCCGGCAACGCCGAGGTGGCGGCCCCGCTCCCGCTGCGGAGGGAGGACGGAAAGCCGATGACCGTCGTGGTGACCGGCTCGGTGCCGGGCCTGACCAGGAACGAGGGCAACGAGGCGGTCGAAAACCTGGGCGGCAGATCCTCGGGCTCGGTCTCGGCCCGCACGGATCTGGTGGTGGTGGGCGCGGGAGCCGGCTCGAAGGCGGCGAAGGCGGAGGAGCTGGGCGTCCGCATCATGCCGTCGGAACGGTTCGCGGAGCTGCTCGCTGCCCACACCGCCGGCGAGAAGCCGTCGCTCCAAGACTTCCTCGACTGATTCCCCATCGAGGATTTGCTGTCAAGTCCTGTGAGGACTTGCTGAGGGGGCTTCCCCGCCTTCCTCTTGTTGCTGCGCCGTCGTCGGCGAACGTCTCGGTAACGGTCCACTGCTCGGCGATGACTTGTTTGTGCCTGTTCGAGTGTGATCGAGGTGCCGTCGACGTAGGGCTTGCGGCGGCGCATCACGGTCCAGAGCCGTTCGGCGAGCCGGCCGGCGACCACGCAGCTGGCCTTGAGGTGTCCGGCGCCGCGTTCGAGCATCTGCTGGTGGTAGACCCGGGCGAGTTGGGGGTCCTGTTTGCGGGCGGTGTCCGCGGCGCGGATCAGAGTGGCCCTTGCCAGCCTCGACCCGGCCTTGGACATCGGCTGGCCCTTGCGGTCGTTGTCCCCGGTCTCCGAAGCCCGCGGCGCCAGTCCCAGGTAGGACCTGAAATGCTCATCTGATCGGTCTGCGTCTGGCCGGCTTGCGTTCTGTCCGGGCCGCGTCTGGTCGGCCTGCGTCTGATCGGCCTGCGTTAGGCGGCCCGGGTTGTTCGACCGGGTCTGTTCGATGTGTGCCAGATCCGTCCCGGACCGGTGCCGATCTCCCGCGGTCCTCCACCCGGCTGAGCCTTCTGCGTGACCGGTGGCGCGTCGGTGTCAACTTGCCCTTTCGAGGGAAGGCCGGCTGGCTCAACCCGGACCCCGCACGCGGATCGCTGGACGGCACCGTGTTGGGTGGGTGGTTGTCGCCCGGCCGTGCTGAAGCCGGGCGGTGCTGGTCCGGCGTCGCGGCAGTGGGTGGCGGCAGTGGGTGGCGGCAGGCGGGTGGCGGTGGATCGGCGGCCGGTCGTGCGGGGAAGCGTCGTTCCGGTCGGGGTGCGGTGCGGTGCGGGCCGGGCTGCGGGTGCTGCCGGCTGCGGTGCTCCCGGCTGCGGGTGCCGTCGGCCGCGAGGCGTGCTCCCGGCACGGGACGTGCTCCCGGGACGTGTTCCCGGCACGAGGCGTGTTCCCGGCACGAGGCGTGTTCCCGGCACGAGGCGTGTTCCCGGCACGAGGCGTGTTCCCGGCACGAGGCGTGTTCCCGGCACGAGGCGTGTTCCCGGCACGGGACGTGCTCCCGGCACGAGGCGTGCTCCCGGCTACTGGACGCGGTGTCCGCATGATGAGTGTCGGTCTCGGATGCTGGCCGATCGTCTCAGCAGACGGCCAGGCGTCTCACCATCCGAGCCGCCGCTACTCCCAAAACACCGCAAATGTGGCGCCGTGGTGGGTGTTGGCGGCGATCTTGTGACGGTGGGGTGAGGAGCTTGGGCTCAGCCGGTGGTTGCAACACCTGTCGTTGATCGTTGATCAAGACGGGGTGTGTGCAGATGGCACCACGATTGTCGTCCGGAGAAC
>NZ_JBITLX010000030.1:0-114001 GCF_044465625.1 Actinoplanes sp. NPDC049599 | reverse complement strand
GATAGAAGCGTCAGAACTCCTATACTTCCAGCTCAGAGGGCATCTTCTATCTCCGGCACGCCGACGCGAACGCTATTCATCGGTGGATCCAGGCTAAGGACCAATAGGCCCGTGCGGCCAGAGGCAAGCGTCCCCTTGTGCCACATTGCGGTTTGCGCCTTCTGAGTGAGGTAAACGCGAGGGGTCGTCCGGGATTTGTCACGATCGGTGAGACCAGCGGGTGTTAAGCAGCGAGGATCAGGGTGTCGGCATGTGCGACCAACTGGGGGTGCCAACCGAACGGTGGACGGGCACGGACGTTGGCGGTCCGTTTATCCAGCTCACCCTCGCTACGATTGCAGGTGGGAACCATCATGACGGTCCCTAGCACGGACGCAGCCGCCGAGGGTGAGCGGACGGCCGGCTACGCGGATTCCAGTATCCGGTCGTGGCGGGCACTGCTGCATCTGATCCTGGCCGATGCGGTGGAGGACGGCCTGGTCGTCGCGAACCCGGCGGCGAAGCGGCGCGGCCGTGGTAGGCGTGTGGGTCGGTCGCAGCATCGGGGCGCGGAGAAGGGGATCACCACGGCTCTCGGGATCTTGCTGATCGCGGAACGAGCCGCGCTGCTGTCCGGTCGTGACGACGAGTTCGTGGCGGTGGTGACCCTGGGCTTCACCGGGATCCGCTGGGGTGAGCTTGTCGGCCTGGAGGCCACGTTCGTGCGGCCGGCGGGCATCCGGGTGGAGTGGCAGCTCTACGAGCTGGACAGCGGGCAGCTGCACCGCTGCCCGCCCAAGGACGAGTCCCGCCGCGGATCACATCGGGCGGACCCGGCCGGGGGAGTGCCCCTGCCATGGGATGCGGTACGTGTTCAGCGGGCATCGCGCCGCTCCGGGTGCCGCCCGGAACGCTGGGCCGAGGCTGGCTGACGTGGCTCGTCGTGCCGAGGTCGGGATCGGCACCGTGTCCGCCGTGCTGAACGGCCGCGCGGTGGTGGCCGAGCCGACCCGTGCCCGGGTCCAGGCCGCCATCGCCGAACTCGGCTACGTCCGGGGTGCCCCGGCGGCGGCGCTGGCACCGCATCAGCGGCGCAACGGCTTCGCGACCTGGTTGTTCCAGCCGGCGGCGACCGGCCGCTATCCGGGCAAGGCTCCGCTTCCCGCGCGCCCGGTGCCGGTGCTGGCCGACCCGTGGCCCGGGGTGCCGGTCCGGGGCCGCAACGCCGCCGGCGGGGCCGATGCCTGCTGGGTGCCGATCGCCCCCGGGCTGACTCCGCACGGGCTGCGGCACACCTACAAGACGATGATGGGCACCCCGGCTACGCTCATGGACGACCAGATGGGCCATGAGGACGGCTCGGTGCAGGCGCGCTATGCGCACATCACCTCGGGGATGACGGAGCGTCTCCTGGGTGGTCTGACCGATCTGTGGCACTCGGCGCTCGATGTGCGAGGCGCGTTCAGCCCAGGGTCACCGGTCGCCGTTCTCGATCACCTGTTGAGGGAGCGTGGGGAATGACGTTCTCCCCGATGTCAAGATCTTCTCCCCAGATTCTCCCCAGCACGTCTCCCAACGGGAAACGGGCTCCATCCCTGAGGGATGAAACCCGCTCTGACCTGCTGATTCATCTGGTGGGCGATACTGGGATCGAACCAGTGACCTCTTCCGTGTCAAGGAAGCGCGCTCCCGCTGCGCCAATCGCCCTCGATGCCGAGGTGGAGACGGGATTTGAACCCGTGTACACGGCTTTGCAGGCCGTTGCCTCGCCTCTCGGCCACTCCACCGAGCAGACCCCGCACGTAACCTGTGGCGGCCTCTCCGAGCGGACGACGGGATTCGAACCCGCGACCCTCACCTTGGCAAGGTGATGCGCTACCAGCTGCGCTACGTCCGCTTGTCTCTCCGGCGCGTTCCCCGGCGACGGATGAAACATTAGCGGGTACCCGGCCGCCTTGCCAAACCGGGGTACCCCGGCGCGTCGCGATCGGCGTTATCCACAGGTAAGGAAATCCGGCGCGCGTGTCGTCCCCGGACCCGCTTGGATGGCCTCATGCAGATCCGACAGGTCACCGCCGAGGAACGCACCGACACCATGTTTCCCCTGCAGGCGTACGCGTTCAGTCCCTCGCCGTGGGCCGACGCCGACCGGGAGGACTACGCCCGGCGGATGCGGTTCTACCGGACCGCAGTCAGCCTTGTCGCCGAGGAGGACGGGCAGGCGCTGGCCTGCGTCGGCGCCTTCCCGATGCGGCAGAACGTGCGGGGCGTCCTGCACGAGATGGCCGGCGTCGCCTCGGTCTCGACCCACCCGTCCGCTCGCCGCCGGGGGTTCGTCCGTGAGCTGCTGACCCGCCTTCTCCACCAGATGCGCGACCAGGGTTGCACCGTCAGCGCCCTCTACCCGTTCCGGCCTTCCTTCTACGGCCGCTTCGGCTTTGTCGGCCTGCCTCGGTTCCGGACCGCCACCTTCGCCCCTCAGGGCCTCTCCCACCTGCTCAGCGCCGATCTGCCGGGCGTGGTGGAGCGGGTGCCCATGCAGGCGGGCTTCGACGACTACGATGCCCTCACGCTGCGCCTGCTGGGGCAGCGGCACGGCTTCTCGGTGTACGACGAGGTCCGCACCGCCGAGTTCCGGGAGCTGCCGCGCTGGGTGGCGATCGCCCGGGTCGACGGCGAGGTGGTCGGTGCGGTGACCTACCGGATCGACCGGTTCGGCGGTGATCTGGTGGCAGGCGACCTGCTCACCACCGGGCCGCTCGGCCGGGCGCTGCTGCTGCAGTATTTCGCCCGGCACGTGGATCAGGTGGGACGGGTGATCGTGACCATCGGCGCGGACGAGGTGCCGGAGCTCTGGGGCACCGACTTCCCGGTGCTCACCCAGGGCCGGGTGGATCATCCCAGCCATGCCGGCCCGATGGCTCGCCTGCTGTCGATGGAGGCGCTGACCGGCACGGTGACGACGGCGGACGAGTCGATCACGATCGAGGTGGTCGACGACGACTTCATCGCCGGGTGCTACCAGCTGACCGGCGAGGGCGGGCGGCTCTCCGTGGAGCCGAGCAAGAACGCGCCGCAGGCGACGGTCACCTGCGGGGGCATCTCCGGGCTCGCGTACGGCGTCCTGGACCCGGTCGAGGTCATGACCAGGGGATTCGGGCAGGTGGAGGCGTCGGCGGTCGGGCCGCTGACCGCGTTGTTCCCCAAGCGGATGCCCTACCTTTTCGCCGACTTCTAGACCGGCCGCAGGCAGGGGAGGAGGGGCCGATGAGGTCAGACGGCGGCAGGAAGGCCGGCGGAGCTGAACGCCCGCCCGTCATCGGTGACCAGCGCGGAGTCGTAGCCGTCCGCAGCCAGCTTGGCGAGCCAGGCGATCCCGGCCTCGCCCATCGCCAGGGCCGCCGTCGCGTAGGCGTCCGCCAGCGCCAGGTCAGGTCCCACCACGGTCACCGAGCGCAGGCCCCGGGCCGGCTCACCCGTGCGCGGGTTGAACACGTGGTCCCCGCGCTCGTAGGTTCCCGACGTCGCCACGGCCTGGTCGCTCACCGCGAGCACCCAGCTCAGCTTGTCCGCTTCCCACGGGTGCCGGATGCCGACCCGCCACAGCGCGCCCGTGCCGGAGCGGCCGCGCGCCCGGATGTCGCCGCCGGCGTTCACGCAGTGGTTGACCGAGCCGGCCTGGGCCAGCCGCGCGGAGGCGATCTCCACCGACCAGCCCTTGACGTAGCCCGACGGGTCGAGCGGGCCGGCCGCGTAGGCGTCGAAGTATCCGTCCGTCTCGCGCCACAGGTCCGCGCACGCCTCCAGCACGTGCTGCATGTCCGTGGAGCAGTCCGCCGGGTTGAGTTCCCGCCGGCGCAGCCTGCTGACCTCGCTGTCCTCGCGATAGGTGCTGAAGCGCCGGTCCACCTCGTGCAGCCAGCCGCACACGTCGTCGACCATCGCGCGCAGTTGCTCCTGCGGCAGGTTGTCGGCCAGGTCGATGCTGACGACCGTGCCCATGACGTGCTCGGCGTGGTGCATGGCGCGGAACTCTACGCCGTGGCCTGGTCGATGGCGGCCTGGAGCGACTTCACGTACGACTCGGAGGTGAACGTCGCGCCCGAGACCGCGTCGACGTCGGCGCTCTGTGCCTGCACGGTGTCCTGCTTCAGCGCGGCGATCGCCGGGGGGTTGATCGTCGCGCTGTCGCCGGTGACCGGGTACGTGGCGTCCGCCGCGGTGATCTTGCCGCCGGAGATCTTGATCGACACCTGGATGGTGCCGTACGGGTTCTTCGCCGCCGAGCCCTTGAAGACGCCATTCTTCAGGCCGCTGCCGCCCGCTTCGCCTTCGGTGTCCGCGGCCTCCTCCGTCGGCTTGGCCGTGGGCTTCTTCGACGACGGCTTCTTCGACGAGGTCGCCTCCGGGTCGGCGTCCTGGCCCGAGTTCGCCAGGTCGACGGCGGGCGGCGCGGCCGTGGGAACCACCGGTGCGGAGACGCTCAGCCGGACCCCGACGATCAGGGCGGCGCCGGTCAACGTCCCAACGGCTGCTGCGGTGCTGCGTCGCATGAGGAAACTCCCGGAATCAGAATTCGAAGGGGTCGAGGTGCAACTGGCTGTCTGGCACTTCCAGCTCGCGCAGGGTCTGCACCGCGGCGTCCACCAGCCCGGGCGGGCCGCACAGGTAGACGTCCCGGCGGTTCACGTCGGGCACCAGCCCGAGCAGGCCATTCGCCGTGAAGAGACGGCGCGGGCCCGGGTCGTTGCGGGAGCCGACGATGTAGCGGACCCAGGCGTCGCGGCGCTCGGCCAGGTCCTCCAGCTCCTCGCGGAAGACCAGCTCGTCGGGGCGGCTGGCCCGGTAGATCACGATCGTGTCCGGCGGCATGTCCTCGAGCAGGGCCCGGATCGGTGCGATGCCGCTGCCGCCCGCGATCAGCAGCGCCCGGCGGCGGGTGCGGCGCTGCGCCGTGAACGTGCCGAACGGGCCTTCCGCCCAGATCGGCGTGCCCGGCTGCATCTCCGCGAGCTTCGCGGTGTGCCCGCCGACCGCGGTGACGGTCAGGCGCAGCCACTGCGAGTTCGGCGCAGCGGAGAGCGAGAACGGGTGCGACTGCCACCAGCCGTTGGCGGTCAGGAAGCGCCAGCGCATGAACTGGCCCGCCTGCGCCGGCAGCCGCTCCAGGTTGCGGCCGTCGATGTAGATCGAGAACGTGTTCGCGCCCTCGGCGACGACCTCGGCCACCTCGAAGCGGTGCCGCACATTGAGCCACAGCGGCTCGACCAGCCGGCCCCAGACCAGGGCGGCGATGACCAGGGCACTCAGCGCGGGCCAGAAGATCGACGCGAACTTGCCGGAGAGGTCCGCCCCGGTGGCGACCTGGTGGCCGTAGCCGAGCAGCAGCACCAGATAGGCGGTGAGGTGGATGAAGTGCCAGAGCTCGTAGGGCAGCTTGCTGCGCGCGGCCCGGATCGAGATCAGGCTGATCAGCACCAGCAGGCCGGTGGCCACCGTCGCGCTGATCATCTCGGGCAGCGTGGTGATGATCGTCCAGCCCTGGTCGACGACGCCGGATTCGGCGGTCAGCGCGTAGCCGTAGACGATGAAGACGATGTGCGCGAGCACCGAGACGACCAGCGTGGTGCCCAGCCAGCGGTGCCAGCGCAGCAGGTCGCGGGCGCCGACCCACTCCTCGAGCCAGGAGACCCTGCTCATCATCAGCAGCTGGATGAAGAGCAGGTAGCCGCCGGTCAGCCCGGTGATCCGGCCCGCGGCCAGCATCAGCGTGGCCGTGTCGTTGATCGCGCCGGCCTGGGTGTCGAAGAGCCAGAGCGAGATGCTCGTGGCTAGCCCGGAGAAGAACAGCAGCACCGTGAGCAGGCGGTTGCCGGAGGTGGCCTCTGCGGGCGGGCGGTCGTCGGTGACGATCGCCGGGCCGGTGCCTTGCCAGCCGGAGGAGTCCGGGGCCTCGACGATGATGTCGCCGCGTGGCACCGCCTCGTTGAGGTCGGGCTGCTCCCAGAAGCCGCGGTCGGGCAGCACCGTGGGCTCGTACTCGGGTTCGCGCTGGTCCTCGAAGGTTCCGAACATGGTCGGCCCTGATCGGCCGGCAGTATCGCCGTACGCTCGCGCCATCGACCTCACCCGCTCAGCAGTCGTCCTTCGGCGTCTGCCACCCCCCAGCGGCCGACGTGACGGTCCGGTCTCGGCAGGCCGTCGACGGGTACTACGCGGTTCAGCGGGTGAAGGCTCAAACCTGACGGAAAAAAGGTCAGTTGTAAGAGATGATCTTGTCGATCAGTCCGGCGCCGGGGAAGTCCAGCATGATCGTTCCGGTGCGGCGCAGCCCGTGGCCCTCGTTGAGGTAGACCAGCAGGAACGGGTTCACGCCCTGCACGCCCAGGGCGCCGCCGGCCACCTGTTGCGGCTGGGCGAAAATGCTCGATCCGCTGGCGAAATTGACGTACCACCTGGCCGGGTCGCCGGCGCCGGTGGTGTCGAGGTGGCGCCTGACCTGGTCGCGCTTGGTGGCGATGGCGCCCACGTTCGGCACCGAGTAGTTGTCCTGCACGTACGTGGACGAACCATCCCGCCACTGGTCGAAGTGGGCCAGACCGTAGTGCTCGATCGGGCTGCCGAACGCCCCGTGCAGCACGGCGAGGACCACTTTGCCGCGCACCGCGCCGAGGGTCGGGAGCCCGGCCGCCGTTGCCCGGGTCACCGAAGGCTGCCAGAACAGCGGGGTCACGTAGGAGTCGAAGATGTCCGCGAAGCTCTTCTGGCCCGAAACGTCCGTACAGGATCCGAGCTGTCCGGTGCACTCCTGTTTGAGGCGCATCACGACGGTCTCGCCCGGATGGTCCGCGAGGAAGGTGCGCAGCACCGCGACGACGTCGCCGAAGTTCGCGTTCTGATAGGCCGCGCCGTGGTGGATCGTGAAGGTGTTCCCGCCGTTGACCCGGGCCCGGATGTCGATCATGCGGATGCCGGCGGTGAGCTGGCGGGCCAGCGTGGCCCCGCTGTCGCCGAAGTTCTCCTGCGTCTGGGTCAGCGCGCCGCCGTGGATCGACATCGTCTCGTGCGTGCCCGGGATGGACAGCGCCGCCAGCGGGGTGGTGTCCGGCAGGTCGCGCATCCAGTCCGGGTGGCTGGCCGCGCTCAACGTCCGGTAGGAGGCGTCGGCGGCCAAGGCGCCGCCGGGCGTCGCTACGAGCAGGGCAGGCAGGACGGCGAGGACCACGAGGGCGCGCTTCATGCAATGAAACCTATCGATCTTTGGGGTACGGCGGAAGAACACCCGATGACCGGCGGCTACCGTCACGACGTGACTGACGAACCCGCCGGCCTCACCGTGGTCGGCATCGGCGCCGACGGCTGGCCGGGCCTGTCGGGCACGGCCACCGCCGCGCTGACGTCCGCACAGGTGATCTTCGGCAGCTCCCGGCAGCTCGCGCTGCTGCCCCCCAACGTCGAGGGCGACCGGGTGCCGTGGCCGTCCCCGCTGCTCCCCGCCCTGCCGGGCCTGCTCGACGCGAACCGCGGGCGGCGCCTCGCGGTGCTGGCCAGCGGCGACCCGATGCTCCACGGCATCGGCGCGACGCTGGTCAAGCTGCTCGGCGCCCCGGCCGTCCGGGTCGTGCCGCACCCGTCGTCGGTGTCGCTGGCGGCGGCCCGGCTGGGCTGGCCGCTGCCGGAGACCGACGTGCTCAGCCTGGTCACCGCCCCGGTCGAGGAGCTGCACCCGCTCGTGCACCCGGGCCGAAAGATCCTGATCCTGAGCTCCGGCGCGAAAACCCCGGCCGCCGTCGCGGCCCTGCTCACCTCCCGCGGGTACGGCGACAGCACCGTCACGATCCTCGCCCAACTCGGCGCCCCGACCGAAACAACACGCTCCGGCCCCGCGTCATCCCTGGACCTCACCGACGTGGATCCGCTGAACGTGGTGGCCGTGGCCTGCTCAGCGGGCGCCGCGCCACCACCGCAGCCCAAGCCCGGCGGAGTATTCGCTGCCCCGGAGCGGAGCGGGCCGCGACCCCTCGTGCCCGGCCTGCCCGATGCCGTCTACGAGAGCGACGGTCAGCTCACCAAGCGTGAGGTCCGAGCCGTCACGCTGGCCCTGCTGGGCCCGCAGCCCGGCGAGTTGCTCTGGGACGTCGGCGCGGGTTCCGGCAGCATCGCGATCGAGTGGATGCGGACCCACCGGGACTGCCGGGCCGTCGCCGTCGAGTCCTCCGCCGAACGCGCCGGGCGGATCGTGCGCAACGCCGCCGCTCTGGGCGTACCGAAACTTCGGGTTGTGGAGGGCCGCGCGCCCGGCGCCCTGGCCGGGCTGCCCGCGCCCGACGTGGTCTTCATCGGCGGGGGCGTCACCCGGGACGGTGTCGTCGATGCCGCCTTGGCCGCCCTGCCCGCCGGCGGGCGGCTGGTCGCCAACGCGGTGACCCTGGAATCGGAGGCCGTGCTGGCGGCCTGGTACGCGAAGCTGGGCGGTGAGCTGACCCGACTCGCCGTGCAGCGGGCGGCGCCGGTCGGCGGGTTCACGGGATGGAGAGCGATGATGCCGGTGACCATTTGGTCGGTGACCAAGCCGTGACGGTGCATTTCATCGGCGCCGGGCCGGGCGCGGCCGACCTGATCACGGTACGGGGCCGCCGGCTGATCGAGTCGTCCCCGGTCTGCCTGTACGCCGGCAGCCTGGTCCCTGCCGAACTGCTCGACTACTGCCCGCCCGGCGCCCGGCTCGTCGACACCGCCCGGCTCACCCTGGACGAGATCATCACCGAACTCGTGACCGCCGCGAAGGCCGGGCAGGACGTCGCGCGGCTGCATTCCGGCGACCCCTCTGTGTTCAGCGCGGTCGCCGAGCAGATGCGCCGGCTCGACGAGGCCGGGGTCGAGTACGACGTCACGCCCGGCGTGCCCGCCTTCGCCGCCGCGGCCGCCTCGCTGGGGCGCGAGTTCACGGTGCCCGGCGTGGCTCAGACGGTCATCCTCACCCGCACCAGCGAGCGGGCCACGGCCATGCCGCCCGGCGAGGACCTGGCCACACTCGGGGCGAGCCGCGCCACGATGGTGCTGCACCTGGCCGTCCAGCGGATCGACGCGGTGGTGGCCGAGCTGGTCCCGAGCTACGGCGCCGGCTGCCCGGTCGCAGTGGTGGCCCGGGCCAGCCGGGACGATGAGCTGATCGTCCGGGGCACGCTGGCGGACATCGGCGGCAAGGTGGCCGCGGCCGGGATCAGGCGCACGGCCGTGATCGTGGTCGGGGCGGCACTGACCGCATCGACGTTCCCGGACAGCCACCTCTACTCCGCGGACCGATGCCGACCGTGACCGGCCCAGCGATGGCCGCGCCCGGAGCAGGGCCGGCCGTGCCTGGGCCGCCCCCAGCTGCGCCCGGACCAGCGTCGGCTGCGCCCGGACCAACGCCGGCTGCGCCCGGACCAACGCCGGCCATGACCGGACCGATGCGGCCATGACCGGACCGGGATCGCCCGCCAGGGTGCTGGTGCTGGGCGGAACGACCGAGGGACGAAACCTCGCCTCCGCCTGCGCAGCCACTCCCGAGCTTGAGGTGATCAGTTCGCTCGCCGGGCGGACGACCACCCCTTTGCTCCCCGCCGGCAAGGTCCGCATCGGCGGTTTCGGCGGGGTCGACGGGTTGACCGCCTACCTGCGGGACCGGCGGATCGCCGCCGTCGTTGACGCCACCCACCCGTTCGCCGCGACGATGACCGCGCATGCCGTCGCCGCCTCCGCGCGGGCCGGCGTGCCGCTGCTGGTTCTGCGCCGGCCGGGCTGGACCGTGCGGCCGGGTGACCGCTGGCACCGCGTCCCCGACCTCGCGGCGGCTGCCGCCCTGCTTCCCCGGCTGGGCGAGCGGGTGTTCCTCACCACGGGACGGCAGAGCATCGCCGCCTTCGCCGCCGTGGATGCCTGCTGGTTCCTCTCCCGCTCGGTGGAGCCGCCCGGCGCGCCTCTGCCGGAGCGTCTCGAGGTGCTTCTCGGCCGGGGGCCGTTCACTCTCGACGGCGAGCGGGAGCTGCTGGCCCGGCACCGGATCGACGTGCTGGTGACCAAGGACAGCGGCGGCAGCACCGCCAAGCTGGACGCCGCCCGCGAGCGTGGCCTGCCGGTCGTGCTGGTCGATCGGCCGCCCCTGCCGCCCGCCGCAGAGAGCACCGCCGGCGGCACGGCGGTCGCGCCCTGCCCGGCGACGGCGGCCACCGTGGCGGACGCCCTCGCCTGGCTCAGGCGGGGTAGTGCCGCGGCGTGTACACCTGGGTAGAGCCGTCACCCCGGGTGGTCACCCGGGTCTGGCTGGAGCCGACGATCAGCAGGCAGCGCATGTCGATCGTGGCCGGGTCGAGCTCGCCGAGCGTGGTCACCCGCACCGCTTCCTCCGGGCCGCCCACGTCGCGGCCGACCACTACCGGGGTGGCCGGGCTGCGGTGCCGCAGCAGCAGCTCGCGGGCGCGGACCAGCTGTTCCTTGCGGCTCTGCGACGCCGGGTTGTAGATCGCGATCACCAGGTCGGCGCCCGCCGCCGCGGACAGCCGGGCCGCGATCACCTCCCACGGCTTGAGCCGGTCGGAGAGCGACATGATGCAGAAGTCGTGACCCAGCGGCGCGCCGGCGCGGCTCGCCACGGCCTGTGCCGCGGTCAGCCCGGGCACCACCCGGACCGGCACGTCCTTCCACTGCGGGTCCTCGCTGACCTCCAGCACCGCCGCGGCCATCGCGAAGACGCCCGGGTCGCCCGAGGAGACCACCGCGACGTTGCGGCCGTGTTTGGCCAGGTCCAGCGCGAACGCCGCGCGTTCCGCCTCCACCCGGTTGTCCGACGGGTGCCGGCGCTGACGGGCGTTCGGCGGGACGCGATCCACGTACGGGCCGTAGCCGACCACGTCGTCCGCGGCCGCCAGGGCCTCCTGCGCCTCCGGGGTCAGCCAGTTGCGGCCTGCCGGGCCCAGCCCGACGACCGTCACCTGCCCGTGCTGCTCCGCCGGGACCTGCTCGGCGCCGAACGTCGAGGCGGCCGGGCTGGGCAGCAGCGCCAGCGAGAAGTACGGGACCGTGTCCGGGTCGATGTCGGCCAGCCGGCCGTGGCGTTCCCGGTCGGTCGTGGCGCGTTCGACGTACCAGGCGTCGTCGAGGCGGCCGGCCTGGGCCAGCGCCTCGCGCACGCCGGTGAACGTCCGGCCCAGCTTCATGATCGCGGCGGAGTCGGTCGTGGCCAGCCGCGCCGCCAGTTCGGCCGGGGGCAGCGTGCCGGGCAGCACCGTGAGGATCTCGTCGCGTTCCATCAGCGGGCGGCCGAGCACCGCCGAGGCCGCGCTCACCGAGGTCACGCCGGGCACGACCTGTGTCTCGTAGCGGTCGGCGAGCCGCTTGTGCATGTGCATGTAGGAGCCGTAGAAGAACGGGTCGCCCTCGGCCAGCACCACCACGTCGCGGCCCGCGTCCAGGTGTGCGGCCAGCCGCTCGGCGCTCTGCGTGTAGAACTCGTCGATCGCGCCCTGGTAGCCGCCCGGGTGGTCGGTCGTGCCGGTGGTCACCGGGTAGATCAGCGGCTCCTCGATCTGGCCCTCGCGCAGGTAGGGCTCCGCGATCGCGCGGGCGTTGCTGCGGCCGTGCCGCGCCGCGTGGTAGGCGATCACCCCGGCCGCGCTGATCAGCCGGGCGGCCTTGACGGTGACCAGCTCCGGGTCGCCGGGGCCCAGCCCGACCCCGAACAGACGGCCCGCCATGACTACTCCTCCTCCGAGGCGAGGGCGTTGACCGCCGCCGCCGTGATCGCGCTGCCGCCGCGGCGCCCGCGCACGACCAGGAACTCCAGGTCGGAGGCGGCCAGCGCGTCCTTGGACTCGGCCGCGCCGATGAAGCCGACCGGGATGCCCAGCACCGCCGCCGGCCGGGGCGCGCCCGCCGCGACCATCTCCAGCAGCCGGAACAGCGCCGTCGGCGCGTTGCCGATCGCGACCACCGCGCCGTCGAGCCGGTCTCCCCACAGGTCCAGCGCGGCCGCGCTGCGGGTGTTCCCGAGCTGCGCCGCCAGCGCCGGCACCGACGGGTCACGCAGCGTGCAGATCACCTCGTTGCCGGCGGGCAGCCGCTTGCGGGTCACCCCGGACGCCACCATCTCGGCGTCACAGAGGATCGGCGCGCCACCGAGCAGCGCCTTGCGGGCCGCGGTCACCACCCCGGCGCTGAAGCCGATGTCGCCGGTCAGATCCACCATCCCGCAGGCGTGGATCATCCGGACGGCAACCCGCGCCACGTCGGCCGGCAGCCCGGACAGGTCGGCCTCGGCCCGGATCGTGGCGAACGACCGCCGGTAGATCTCCGCGCCGTCGCGCACGTACTCCATCTCAGCCCTTCCTCGCGGCGCCGACCAGCACGCCTACCTCTGCGGCCGAGGCGCTGCCGACCGCATACGGCGACCGCACCTCGTATCCCGTGCCGGTCGCCTCGACCCGCACGTGCGGCCCGGCGGGGCTTCCGCACCCCCGGGCGCAACCGACCCAGTGCACCGGCAGCCCGTCGCCCGCGACGGTCGCGGCGTCCGCGTCGGCGCGCACGTCGGCCAGCGACTTCGCGCAACCCGGCCGGCCCGCGCAGGCGGTCACCCCGGCCCACCGCGACCCCACCGCGACCTCCAGCCCGGCCCCGGCCAGGGCCGCGACCCAAGCCTGCGCCGCCTGCGGCGTCAAACCGGGCAGCACAACCCCCCGCCACGGCGTGAAGGTCAGGGTCGCTGCCGCCTCCAGCACCTCCAGCTGTACGTCGCTGAGCCGCCCGAGCGGAATCAACGCCCCGACGGCCACGGTGCCGTCGGGCTGCCCGACGACCCCGATCGGCTCCCGCACAACGGGCCGGGAGAGCCGCACCGGCTCCCGGAGCGTCCGGCCCAGCGTGGCGGCCGTCCGGGCAGCGACCCGGACCGGCCCGTCAAGCAGCTCACGCACCCGCCACGGCACTCGCTGCGAACCGGCCCGGGGGTGGGGAACACGCCGAGGGGGCCGACCATCCGGAGGCACGTCCACGGACGCCACAAAACCGGATGAGTCCGGCGGGGCCACCGGGTGGCTGTCAACGGACATGTCCGGCGCGGGCGACCCGAGCTGGGCCTCGCGTTCGTCCAGGAAGGCGTGAGCCGCCGCCAGCAGCGCCGGGATCGTCTCCGCCGCCGGCACGCGCAGCCCCGCGTCCACGCCCGCGAAGATGATCGCCACCTCGCCCGGCGGATCGAGCGGGAGGGCCGCCACGTCGGCCCCGAACGCCACGTCACCGACGCCGCTGTCCAGGGCGAACAGGAACCGGCCCGGCAACTCGGCCAGGGCCGCGTCGGCGCACAGGGCCCCGTCCAGCGCCTCGACCGGCAGCGCTCCGGCCAGCGGCGACGCCACTATGTTCCGTACCAGTTCATGGGTTTCCGAAGGCAGCAGGCCGGCGGCCCGCAGCCGCCCCGCCAGCTCGGCCACCGGGGCGTCGCGCAGGGCTCTGAGCTGGAGATTTCCCCGGCTGGTCAGCTCCACCTGGCCGTCGCCCCAGCGGGCCGCCAGCTCGCGCACCGCGGTGAGCTGGGCACCCGTCATCCGGCCGCCCGGCACGCGGATGCGCGCCAGCGGCCCGTCGGCCGCGGCGTGCAGCCGCAGCGCGCCCGGGCAGGCGTCGACGTCGGCGCGCACTGATGGGAGAGGCACGGCCCGGATACTACGGATCGGGGCCGACACTTTCCCGGCGGCGGTCGCCATCGTCACACCGGCCCGCTCGCCTTGACGCCGCTCGCACGCATCAGCAGAGTGGGAGGCCACGTGCGGCGACGCCGCGGAGGAAGCCGGTGCGAGTCCGGCGCGGTCCCGCCACTGTCAGAGGGTCCTGATAGACCTTCGAGCCAGGAACTCCAGTCGCCGTGACATCCACCGATCCGGGGCGCGGACCCCGAGGGGAGAGCCGTGTTTCTGCTGCTGTCGACCTCCGACACCGACCTGCTGAGCGCTCGCGCCAGCGGCGCGGCCTACCGCCTGGCCAATCCGGCCCGCACCGCGGTCGACGACCTGCCCGCCCTGCTCGACGGGGCCGAGCTGGTCGTCGTGCGCATCCTCGGCGGCCGGCGGGCCTGGGAGGAAGGGCTCGACGCGCTGCTCGCCGGGCCGGTGCCGGTGGTGGTGCTCGGCGGCGAGCAGGCCCCGGACGCCGACCTGATGAAGCTGTCGACCGTGCCCGCGGGCGTGGCCGCGGAGGCGCACGGCTATCTGGCTTACGGCGGCGCGGACAACCTCGCGGCCCTGCACGACTTCCTCTCCGACACGATCCTGCTGACCGGCCACGGGTTCGCCGCGCCGGTTCCGGCCCCCGACTGGGGGCTGCTGGAGCGCGAGCAAAAGGACATCCAGGGCCCGACCGTCGCGGTGCTCTACTACCGCGCCCACCACATGGCCGGCAACACCGCGTTCGTCGAGGCGCTGTGCCGCGCGGTCGAGGACAAGGGCGGCCGGCCGCTGCCGATCTTCACCTCGTCGCTGCGCACCGCCTCGCCCGAGCTGCTGGCCGAGCTGCGCAAGGCCGACGCCCTGGTGGTGACCGTGCTCGCGGCCGGCGGCACCAAGCCGGCCACGGTCTCGGCGGGCGGCGACGACGAGGCGTGGGACGTCGGCGTGCTCGCCGACCTCGACGTGCCGATCCTGCAGGGCCTCTGCCTGACCAGCAGCCGGGCCGCCTGGCAGGCCAGCGACGACGGCCTCTCCCCGCTGGACGCGGCGACCCAGGTCGCCATCCCCGAGTTCGACGGCCGGATCATCACCGTGCCGTTCTCGTTCAAGGAGATCGACCCGGACGGGCTCTCCGTCTACGTGCCCGATGCCGAGCGGGCCGCCCGGGTCGCCGGCATCGCGGTCGCGCACGCCCGGCTGCGGCACATCCCGCCGGCCGAACGCAAGATCGTGGTCATGCTCTCGGCATACCCGACCAAGCACTCCCGGATCGGCAACGCGGTCGGCCTGGACACTCCCGCCTCCACGGTGCGGCTGCTGCAGGCCATGCGGGAGCGCGGCTACCGGGTCGGCGAGTTCCCCGGCGTCGCCGAGGGCGACGGCGACAAGCTCATCCACGCCCTGATCGCGGCGGGCGGCCAGGACCCGGACTGGCTCACCGAGGACCAGCTCGCGGGCAATCCGGTACGCATCACCGGCGCGGCCTACCGCACCTGGTTCGCCACGCTCCCCGCTGACCTGCGCGAGTCCATGGAGCAGCACTGGGGCGAGGCGCCCGGCGAGCTGTACGTCGACGACGACAGCATCGTGCTGGCGGCGCTGCGCGATGAGAACGTGGTCGTGATGGTGCAGCCGCCCCGGGGCTTCGGCGCCAATCCGGTCGCCATCTACCACGACCCCGACCTGCCGCCGAGCCACCACTATCTGGCGGCGTACCGGTGGCTGGCCGACGACTTCGGCGCGCACGCGGTCGTGCACGTCGGCAAGCACGGCAACCTCGAGTGGCTGCCCGGCAAGAACGTCGGCATGTCCGCCTCGGACGGCACCGACGCGGCCCTCGGTGACCTGCCGCTGATCTACCCGTTCCTGGTCAACGACCCGGGCGAGGGCACCCAGGCCAAGCGGCGCGCGCACGCCACGCTGGTCGACCACCTGATCCCGCCGATGGCCCGTGCCGAGTCGTACGGCGACGTCGCCCGGCTGGAGCAGCTGCTGGACGAGCACGCGAACATCGCCGCGCTCGACCCGGCAAAGCTGCCCGCCATCCGCGCGCAGATCTGGACCCTGATCCAGGCCGCCAAGATGGACCACGACCTGGGCCTGGCCGACCGGCCGGGCGACGAGGAGTTCGACGAGTTCATCCTGCACGTCGACGGCTGGCTCTGCGAGATCAAGGACGTGCAGATCCGCGACGGCCTGCACATCCTCGGCAATGCGCCGAGCGGCGAGGCCCGGGTCAACCTGGTGCTCGCGATGCTGCGCGCCCGGCAGATGTGGGCCGGTCAGGTCGCCGCGCTGCCCGGCCTGCGCGAGGCCCTGGGCCTGGCCGAGGAGGCGTCGACCGCCGAGACGGACGCCGTCGAGGAGCAGGCCCGTGCGCTGGTCGCCGCGATGGAGGCGGCCGGCTGGGACCCGGCCGCCGCCGACCGGGTGACCGGGGACGCGACCGTGGCGAACGTCCTGCGCTTCGCCGCCACCGAAGTCGTGCCGCGGCTGGCGAAGACCACCGACGAGCTGACCAACGTGCTGCACGCCCTCGACGGCGGCTACGTGCCGGCCGGGCCGAGCGGGTCGCCGCTGCGGGGCCTGATCAACGTGCTGCCGACCGGCCGCAACTTCTACTCCGTCGACCCCAAGGCCATCCCCAGCGCCCTGGCCTGGGAGACCGGGCAGGCGATGGCGGAGTCGCTGCTCACCCGCTACCGCGCAGACTACGGCGACTGGCCGAAGTCGGTCGGGCTCTCCGCCTGGGGCACGAGCGCCATGCGGACCGCCGGCGACGACATCGCCGAGATCCTCGCGCTGATGGGGGTACGCCCGGTCTGGGACCCCGCGTCCCGCCGGGTGACCGGCATCGAGCCGATCGAGCTGGCCGAGCTGGGCCGGCCCCGGATCGACGTGACGATCCGCATCTCGGGTTTCTTCCGCGACGCGTTCCCGCACGTGGTGGCCATGCTGGACGACGCCGTGGGCCTGGTGGCCGGGCTGGACGAGCCAGAATCGGTCAACTTTGTGCGCGCGCACGCGCTCGCGGACGCCGCGGCCGACAAGACCTGGCGGCAGGCCACCACGCGGATCTTCGGCTCGCGGCCGGGTGCGTACGGGGCCGGGATCCTGCCGCTGATCGACAGCCGCAACTGGCGGGGCGACGCCGACCTGGCCGAGGTGTACGCGGTCTGGGGCGGGTTCGCGTACGGGCGAGGGCTGGACGGGGTCGAGGCGCGGGGGGACATGGAGACCGCGTACCGGCGGATCGACGTGGCGGCCAAGAACATCGACACCCGCGAGCACGACATCGCCGACTCCGACGACTACTTCCAGTACCACGGCGGCATGATCGCCACGGTGCGGGCGCTGACCGGGAAGGCGCCGGCGGCGTACATCGGGGACTCCACCAACCCGGACGCGACCAAGACCCGCAGCCTGACCGAGGAGACCGCGCGGATCTTCCGGGCCCGCGTGGTGAACCCGCGCTGGATCGCCGCGATGCAGCGGCACGGCTACAAGGGCGCGTTCGAGCTGGCCGCGACGGTCGACTACCTGTTCGGCTACGACGCGACCGCCGGCGTGGTCGCGGACTGGATGTACGAGCAGCTCGCGGCGAGCTACGTGCTCGACCCGGACAACCGCAAGTTCATGGACCAGTCCAACCCGTGGGCGCTGCACAGCATCACCGAACGGCTGCTGGAGGCGGCGGACCGCAAGCTCTGGGCGGCACCGGAGCCGGCGACGCTGGCCGCGCTGCAACAGGTCTACCTGGAGACCGAAGGCGATCTGGAAGGTGACGAGGGATAACCACCGACTGGTTCACGCTGGAGCACGCCTACGGGCGGGCCACCGACACCCCCGGCCACCTCGCCGCGCTGGAGCACGGCGACGCCGAGGCCCGGGCGGCGGCGCTGTCGCACCTGGACATCGCCGTGCACCACCAGGGCTTCTTGTACTCGGCGACCGAGCCGGCGGTCCGGGCGGTCACGGCGCTGCTCGCCGCGGGACGGGCCCACCCGGACACGGTGGACGAGCTGATCGGCTTCCTCGGCAGCATCGCGCAGAGCGTGGTCGCCCTGCGCGACGACGAGTACTTCGCCGTCCTGGTGCCGGATCTCTCGGCTGCGGTGGCGGAGGCCTACCCGGTGGTGCTGCCGACGCTCGAGTCGACGTCTCCCGAGGACGCCCTGATGCTCGCCGAGTGCCTGGTGGCCATGGCCCGGATCCCGCTGCTCGCCGACCGCCGCGAGCAACTCGCCGTGCTGATCGGCGAGCTGCGGTCGGCAGGGCCGCCCGAGTCCCAGCCCCACTGGGTGCGGCTGCTGGCGAGCCTGGGGGTGGACGTCCGGGCCGACCTCGACGACGCCGACCCGGCCGTCCGGCTGCGTGCGGCGCTGGCCTGCGAGCCGGACCCGGCGGCCCGGGAGATCATCCTCGCCGCGCTGGCGCACCCCGCGCCCGCCGGGACGCACCGATCGGAACTGGTCGCCGCGGCCATCCGGGTGGCGTCCGGCTTCCCGGAGATAGCCGACTCCGCGTGTGCCGTCGTGGCCCGAGCCAGCTGGACCGGCGCCGGCGACGAGTGGGGTGAGCTGGTCCGGTACGCGTTCGCCGGCGGGCGCCGGCCCCGGCTGACGGACGAGCAGCGGGCGTTGCTGCGGGCGCTGGTCGCCAACCCGGACCTCTGGGACCCGATGAACGGCACCGTCGGGCTCGTCTATACGCGGGCCGGCCTGCCGTTCGACCGGGAATCCTGCCGCCGCCTCGCCGAGAAACGTCGAGAAGCCGCCGCCGGCTCCGACTCAGCGGTATGAACAATCAGATGAGCAACCGCAAGGTCGTCGCGAACGTGTCACTGTCGCTCGACGGCCGCACCACCGGCACCGGCGGCGACTACGACATGGGCTGGATCGTCCCGCACGCGGTCACCGACACCGCCCGCGACCACATGATCCGGGTGACCGAACCGGCCACCACCGTCCTGCTCGGCCGCAAGAACTACCAGGGCTTCGGCGGCTACTGGCCGTCGGTCGCCGACGACCCCGGGGCCGACTCCCGCGAACGGGCGTTCTCGGCCTGGCTCAACCGGACGGAGAAGGTCGTCTTCAGCACGACTCTGACCGAGGCGCCCTGGGAGAATTCGCGCATCGTGCCCGGGGACCCGGAGGGTGAGGTCCGCCGGCTGCGTGAGCAGGCCGGCGGGGACATCATCGTGCTGGCCAGCGCCAGCATCATCCGCGAGCTCCTCGCCGCGGACCAGGTGGACCGGCTCAGCATCACGCTGTGCCCGGAACTGGTCGGCGGGGGAGCGAAGTTGCTGGAGGACGGCCTGCGAGCCTCGGCGTGGCAGCTGACCGACTCGACACCGACCGAGTCCGGCGCGCTCTGCCTGCTCTACGACCGCGTTTCGGCCCAGCGATAGGCAGCGCTCCAGCACCTGCCCCCGCTGCCGGCGATCAGTCGGTGTCGCGGCGGCGGAGCAGGTAGGTGTCCATGATCCAGCCGTGCCGTTCGCGGGCTTCCGCCCGCACCCGGCGGATCTCGTCGCTCACCTCGGCCAGCGGCCCGGAGATCAGCAGCTCGTCCGCCGTTCCCAGGTACGCGCCCCAGTAGATGTCCACGTCCTTCGCGTCCACCGAGCCGAAGGTCTGGTGGGCGTCCAGCATCACGATGACGTCGTCGACGTTCGGCGGCCATTCCTCGGCCAGCCGGCGGCCGGTGGTGACCTGGAACGGGCGGCCGATCCGGTTCAGGCCGATCCGGTGCTTGGCCGCCAGCGCCGAGACGCTGCTGATGCCCGGGATGACCTCGTAGTCGAAGACCGTCTCGCCGCGGGCCAGGATCTCGTCGAGGATGCTGATCGTCGAGTCGTAGAGCGACGGGTCGCCCCAGACCAGGAACGCGCCGGTCTCCTCGTCGAGCAGGTGCTCGCGGATCAGCGCCTCGGTCACCTCGGCGCGCCGGTGCCGCCAGTCCGCGATCGTGCCCTGGTAGTCCGCCGGGGTGCGGTCGCGGTCCGGGTCGCGGCCCTCGGCGATGCGCCGGCTCGGCCGGCCGTACGCCTTCAGCATCCGGCGCCGGAGCTCGATCATGCTTTCCTTGGCCTCACCCTTGTCGAGCAGGAAGAACACGTCGGCCCGCCCGATCGCCTTGGCTGCCTGCAGGGTCAGGTGGTCCGGGTCGCCCGCGCCGATCCCGATGACGTAGATCTTCCGCACGCCCAGCAGTCTGCCGCACGCCGCACCAGCACCGAAGCGCAGGCCACCCGCCCGAAACGAACCAACTCAACCCCGCACAGCAACCGCCGCCTTCAACGCATGCTCCAGTGCCAGATGCAAAGCCCCGTGCAACGCCGCCTCAGTCCCCAAAGTCCCGTACTCAACCCGGGTGGGCCCAGGGAACGAGATCGCCGCCCGCACTCGCGGCAGCAGCGCCGGATGCGTCCCCACCGGCCCGCCCAGCAGCACCAGCGCCGGATCCACCACCGCCGCCACCGAGATGATCGCGCGCCCCACCGCCGCCGCGAGCACCCGCAGCGCCCGCTCGTCCGCGCGATCGAGCAGTTCCAGAGCCGCCGCCACGTCGTTGGACGGGGCGTCCGACCGCCCCAGCCCTCCAGCAGCCAGATCAGCCGCGATCGTCGCCGTCGCTGCCCCCGGTAGATAGCCGATCTCCCCGGCCAGACCGTGCGCCCCCCGGATGAGCTGATCACCGATGTACAGCCCGACACCCAACCCCGCTCCCACGTACACGTAAGCGAAGCTGGCCTCCCCGGCCGCCCGGCCCGCGCGGTGCTCGGCGAGGGCGGCCAGGTTGACGTCGTTGTCGACCAGGACCGGCGCGGTCACCAGGTCGCCGATCATTTCCGTGGGGCTGACCAGGCCTTCCGGGAACGGCGTGCCGGCCAGCGGGACGATCTCGTGGGTCACCGGGTGCACCGGGTTCGCGATCGAGATGCCGACCGCGCGCAGTGGCCCGGGCCCCGCCGGGAACGCGCCGACCACCGCTCGCACGTTGGCGACCAGCGCGGCCACGTCGCCCGGGGCGCCCGCCGGGAGGCGGTGGTCGCCCAGGGTGCGGCCGGCCAGGTCGGCGGCGCGGGCACGGACGCCGGACTGGTCCAGTTCCACCGCGAGCACCCAGCCGGCTCGCGCGCCCAGCTCGTAGAACGTGCCGACCCGGCCGCGCCTGCCGGTCTCCTTCAGGCCCGTCGCGTCCAGCAGGCCGGCCTCGACCAGGCGCCGGACCGCCTCCGACACGGTGGGCCGGGAGTAGCCGGTGACGTCGGCCAGCTCGGCCCGGGTGGTGCGGCCCTGCTTGATCGTCTCGTCGAGCAGGCGGCGGTCGGTGGCAGCCCGCAGCACGGTCTGCGGCAGCGCTCGGCCGACCTCGTTCACCGTCACCCCTTGTGATCTTCCAGTTCGATCTCTTACATTAGGACAAGGTTCTAGTTAGGTCACCTAATCAAATGGTTGGAGACAGCGATGCACACCGCCCCCGACGACGTCCCCCGCGCCATCCGCGAGACCAAGGCCGAGCTGCGCAAGCGGATCGGTGACTACGCCGGCGCGTTCGCGCGGGCCGAGGCCGCCGTGCGGGCCGAGGTCGCCGAGGTGGTCGCGCAGCGCGAGCGGGGTGCGGAGGTCTGGCCGGTCGTGCAGTTCGCCGACATCGCCGCCGGCACGGTGCCGGCCGAGCTGATCGAGGCCGTACGCCGGCGCGGCTGTGCCGTGGTCAAGGGCACCTTCGGCCGGGAACGCGCCGAGGGCTGGGACGCCGAACTGGTGGCCTACCTGGACCGCAACGACTTTGCCGGCACCTACCGCTACCTCGACGACGGCGTCTTCGGCGGCCTCGCCGCCAGCAAGCCGTCGATCTTCCCGATCTACTGGTCCCGCCCGCAGATGGAGGCCCGCGAGGACGAGAACATGGTCGCCGTCCGCGGCTTCCTCAACTCCTTCTGGAAGCACGAGTCCGAAGGCCGCGTCTGGTTCGACCCGACCCGCGACACCGCGTACCCGGACCGGGTCCGCCGCCGCGCACCCGGCACCAGCTCGGCCGGCCTGTCCGCGCACACCGACTCCGGGTCGATCGAGCGCTGGCTGCTCCCGGCCTACCAGAACGTCTTCCGGCACGTCTTCGCCGGCCACCCCGAGGCGTACGACCCGTGGGACGGCGCCTACCGCACCGAGGTGCACGAGTTCGAGTCGACGGTGATGTGCTCGGCGTTCCGCACCTTCCAGGGCTGGACCGCGCTGTCCGACATGGCGCCGTCCGAGGGCGTCCTGCACGTCGTGCCGATCCCCTCGGCGATGGCATACCTGCTGCTGCGCGCGCTGCAGGACGACGTGGCCGACGACGACCTCTGCGGCGCGGCGAACGGCCAGGCGCTGCCGATCAGCGAGCGCTGGCACCCGGCGCTGATGCCCGCGCTGACCCCGATCCCCGCGGTCGAGCCGGGTGACACCGTCTGGTGGCACGGCGACATGATCCACTCGGTCGGCGCGGTGCAGGACCAGCAGGGCTGGGGCAACGTCATGTACATCCCGGCCAGCCCGCACTGCGCGAAGAACGCGGCCTACGCGGCCGCGTGCGGCCAGGCGTTCCGCAAGGGGATCAGCCCCACCGACTTCGCGGCGGAGGACTACGAGGTGAGCTGGGCGGGCCGCCCGACCGCCGCCGAGCTCAGCCCCACCGGCCGGGCCCAGCTGGGTCTGTGACCGCCCGTCTGCTGCCCGACCGGCCGGGTCCAGCTGGGGTCTGATCGGCGCGGCATTTCCCGGTACGGCGCAGCGAGCCCCCAACCGCAGCACCGTCCCCCACCCGCACACACCGGCCGGCCGGGGTGGCACTCACCCGTCTGCTGCCCGACCGGCCGCGCCGCGGGTCCAGCCACCGCCGGCAAGGTGCGGGGAGTGTCCGGCTCGGTCGGGGAATGGGCCGGTTGCGCGGCGCGGCCGGGGTCGGTTGCGCGGTGGAGGTGGCGGCGCGGTGGGGGCGGCGGACTTCAGCCGGGCAGGATTCAGTCGGGCAGGATCGGCACGGACGGGTTCAGGTCGCGGCCCAGCGCCGCCGCCCGGGTCACCGACGACGAGCCGAACCTGTCCCGCACCGCGTCCAGCGCCGAGTCCAGGCTGTCCTCCACCGGCAGCTCGAACGGCAGCTCCAGCTGCACCGCCCCGTCGCTGTCCAGGTTGCCCACCGCCACCCCGACCAGGGTCAGGCCGCGCTGGTCGATCAGCGGCCGGGCCTCGGTGAGCAGCTGCCGCGCCGTGGTCAGGATCGCGTCGGTCTGCATGGTCGCCTTGAGCAGGCTGCGGGACCGGGTGGCCCGGGTGTAGTCGGCGAACCGCAGCCGCAGCGTGATCGTGCGCCCGGCCCGGTGCGCCGAGCGCATCCGGCGGGTCACCCGGTCGACCAGGGCCGCCAGCGTCGCGTCGATCTCGGCGAACGGGCGTTCGCGGCGGCCCAGCGCGCACTGCGAGCCGATCGAGCCGCGGCGGTGGCCGGTGCGGACCCGGCGGGGGTCGCGGTTGTGGGCCAGCGCGTGCAGGTGCCGCCCGGCGTGCGCGCCGATGATCGAGACCAGCGCCGCCTCGCCGAGCCGGGCGACGTGCCCGACCGTCAGGATGCGGTGCTCGCGCAGCTTGCCGGCGGTGACCGGGCCGACGCCCCAGAGCCGTTCGATCGGCAGCGGGTGCAGGAAGGCCAGCTCCTCGCCGGGCGGCACCACGAGCAGGCCGTCCGGCTTGCCGACCGCGCTGGCCACCTTGGCCAGGAACTTGGTGCGGGCCACGCCGACCGTGATCGGCAGGCCGACCCGGCCGCGCACCTCGGCACGCAGCCGGGCGGCGATCACGGCCGGCGTGCCGCTGATCCGGTGCAGACCGCCGACCTCGAGGAACGCCTCGTCGATCGAGATGCCCTCGACGATCGGGGTGGTGTCGCGGAACACCTCGAACACCGCCTTGCTGGCCGCCGAGTACGCCGCCATCCGGGGCGGGACCACCAGGGCGTGCGGGCAGAGCGCCCGGGCCTGCGCGATGCCCATCGGCGTGCGGACCCCGTACGCCTTGGCCTCGTAGCTCGCCGCGAGCACAACGCCGCCGCCGACCAGGACCGGGCGGCCCCGCAGCGCGGGGTCGTCCCGCTGCTCGACCGACGCGTAGAACGAGTCGAGGTCGGCGTGCAGGATGGTCGCCTGGTCGGACACCGCGCCATCTTCGCACACATGTTCGAAACCGGCGACGCGCGAGGATGGTGTCATGACAACGCGACCGCCGCTGGCCGAGCAGCTGGACCTGCAACCCCACCCCGAGGGTGGCTGGTATCGCGAGACCTTCCGGTCCGCGGTCACCTTCCGGCCCGAGGGGTACGCGGGCAGCCGCGCCGCCGCCACCGGCATCTACTTCCTGCTCCAGCCCGGCGAGTTCTCCGCGTGGCACGTGGTGGCCTCGGACGAGCTGTGGTTCCTGCACTCCGGCTCGCTGGAGCTGCGGTACGGCGGCTCCGGCCCGGCCCCGGTCGAGGGTGGCGAGACGGCGATCCTGACCGCGGGGAGCCCGCAGGCGCTGGTGCCGGCCGGGGTCTGGCAGGCCGCGTACCCGGTCGGCGGGGAGCCGGTGCTGGTCAGCTGCGTGGTGGCGCCGGGCTTCGACTTCGCGGACTTCCGGCTGGCCTAGTGTCGCAGCTCACGGGGGTGTCCGGAAGGAACGGGGTGGCACCCTGGTTATCAGACTTGAGTGCAACACGCTCAATCTTCTGACCGGAGGACATCCCATGGTGCTGCGTACCGACTTCGACCGCCTGACCACCCGCGTCTTCGACAGCGCCACCCGCTCCGGCGGCGCCCGCCTGGACGCCTACCGCGAGGGTGACTCCTTCTTCATCGACATCGACCTGCCCGGCGTCGACCCGGCGAGCATCGACGTCACGGTGGACCGCAAGGTGCTCAGCATCCGCGCCGAGCGCAAGCGGGCCCAGCGCGAGGGCGTCACGTACCTCGTCGCCGAGCGCCCGATGGGCCCGGTCAGCCGGCAGGTCTTCCTGTCCGACTCGCTGGACACCGACCGGCTCGACGCCCGCTACGACAACGGCGTGCTCACGCTGAGCATCCCGGTGACCGAGCAGGCCAAGCCGCGCAAGTTCGAGGTTGCCGCCGCCTGAGCGGACGTTTCCGGGGCCGCGTACCGATCCGGTGCGCGGCCCCGGCGCGTCAGTGGGCGAACGTGAAGTGGTTGAGGTTGACGAACTCGCCGTCGCCGTCGCGGCCGAAGGTGACGAACACCGTGTGCCGTCCGGTGGTGGGCTTGAGGCCCGTGGTGCGCGACTCCCACTCCTGCCAGCCGCCGGTGTCCTGGACCGGCAGGGTGGCCGCGGGCTCGTTGCCGGGGCTGTCGATCCGCACCTCGACCCGGCCGCCGCGGTCGTCCGCGTCGGAGGCCAGCCGGACGGTGACCTTGGTGGCCGGCCGGTCGCCGAACTCCACGTCGTCGAAGCGCAGCCAGTCGCCGTTGCCGATCCAGCCGACGTTCTGCCCGCCGCCCTCGTCCTCGGTCTCCTGGCTCTCGGTGCCCTGCTGTCCGTCGGCCGCCTCGGCCTGGATCACCGAGTAGGCGTCCAGGCCCCCTGGCTCCGGGGCCGTCGGCGCGGGTGACGGCTCGGCCGAGGGTGTGACCGGCGCGGCCGGGTCGGCCGGTGCGGAGGCGACCGGAGGTGGGGCCGCGGCGGCCGGGGTGTCCGAACCGCCCTGGAGCCGGCCGATCAGGTAGCCGAGCAGGACGAGGGCCAGTCCGGCCGCGGCGAACGCGAGCCGGTTACGGGTGACCCGCGACCGGGAGTGATAGACCCCGGGCGGCGGGGAGGCTGGAATAGTCATCGGCTGAGCAGGATAGCGCAGCGGGCGGCCTTTTTCGAAAAATGTCGACCATGGACTTTGACCTGCGGCGATGGCCCGGGATGCCGGCCCGGGCGGGCTGTGCTACGGGGCCGGGACATCAACGGACGTCATCGGTTGACATCCTCCGCCGGCCGTACGAAGCTCGGTGAGAGCGCTCTCAGTGACAACGGAGCGTAACGGCCGGGACGCACCCCCCTTCCCCTGTCCGCCCCCGAAGCGGCCCGGCCGGCGCCGGATCCCTCCCGTACGGATGTCCTCCGCCGGGCCGGTGCCACCCGGGGGCCGACCGTTAGGTGCCTATGCGACCCCATCGCAAAACCCTGCTCGCCCTCGCCGTCGCCGCGGTGGCGATCCCCGCCGCCGTCGCGGTGATCCCCTCGGCCCAGGCCGCCGCCGGGCCGGACCTGCTCCCGCTCACCGTCACCAACAACTCCGGCCGCGGCGAGGCCACCCACCTCTACGTGCTCGGCGTCAACGGCGGCAAGCTCGGCTACGTCACCGAGGCGGGCACGTTCACCCCGTGGACCGGCGGCGCCAACCCGCCCGCGCCGGCGCCGGACGTGTCGATCGACGGGCCGGCCGACGGCGCCAGCAAGACGATCTCGGTGCCCAAGGGCATCTCCGGCCGGATGTACATGGCGTTCGGCGACAAGCTCGACTTCCGGATCAGCCAGGACGGCGGCCTGGTGCAGCCCGCGCCGTGGGCGGCCGGCGACCCGAACAGCGAGATCCTGTTCGACTGGAGCGAGTTCACCTACAACGACTCCGGGATCTGGCTGAACAGCTCGCAGGTCGACATGTTCGCCGTGCCGCACGCGGTCAGCGTGACCGGCTCGGACGGGCAGACCGCGGTGACCGGCGAGCTCAGGCCCGGCGGGCGCACCGCCGTCATCAACGCCATGAAGGCGGACACGTCGTTCGGCGGGCTGGTGCAGACCCGGGACGACGGGACCGTGCTGCGGGTGCTGGCGCCCGGCAAGGGCGCCGACCGGGGCAGCTTCGATCCGGACTACCTGGCGCCGTACATCGACCGGGCGTGGGCCGCGTACACCGGCGCCGAGCTGACCGTGCGGCCGTTCGCCGACCAGCCCGGCCAGGTCTTCAAGGGCCGGACCGCGGGTGACGTGATGACGTTCACCGATGCCACGGGCGCGCAGGCGGCGACCTTCACCAAGCCGACCACCGCGCACGTGTGGGGCTGCGACGGCAACCTCGGCGCGCCGAACGACCTGGTCGTCGGCCCGATCGCGCGCAGCCTCTGCGCGGCGTTGCAGCGCACCACGCTGGGCACCCAGGCGGTCGAGCCGAGCACCGACGCGTCGACGTTCTACCGCAACGAGCCGACCAACCTGTACGCCAAGGTCATCCACGAGCAGATGGTCGACGGCAAGGCGTACGCGTTCGCCTTCGACGACGTGGCCAACCAGGAGTCGCTCGTGCACAGCGGCGATCCCACCGCGATCGGCATCACGCTCACGCCGTTCGAGTAGCCGGCCGCTCATCGCGGTGGCCGCGACCGGGCTCTCCGTGTCGCTGCCACCGCGGTGCCGTGCCGCACGGGGGAGGTGCCCGGCGGCCGAAAAGCGATCCTCAGCCGTTCGGGGCGAGCGCGGCGAGGATCTCCTCGGCCCGCTCGCCGGCGGCCCGCGGATCGGCGTCCGGGGAGCCGATGAACGGGTCCCAGTTCAGGTCGTAGAACAGCTCGGTCACCCCGGCCTCGGCGTACAGCTGGGCGCCGGCCCGGATCTGGTCCCAGGTGCCGGAGAGCGGCACGTCGTCCGCGCGCAGCCCGGCCTTGACCACGCCGCGCACCACGATCCGGATCGCCGCCGGGTCGCGGCCCGCCTCCTCGGCGGCGCGGCGCACGATCTGGGTGCCCCGGGCGATGTCGGCCAGGCTGGCCCGGCTGCTGCTGACCCAGCCCTCGGCGATCCGCCCGGCCCGGCGCAGCGCGATGTCCGCCGTGCCGCCCAGCAGGATCGGCGGCCCGCCCGGCTGCACCGGCACGGGCGCCATGACGCTCGGCGGCACGGTGTACAGCTCCCCGTCGAACGCGGCGTGCTCGCCCCGGAACAACGTGCGCAGCACCCGCAGATACTCCTCGGTGCGCCGCCCGCGCGGGTTCGGGTTCGAGCCCGTCGCGGTGAACTCCACCTGCGACCAGCCGGTGCCCAGGCCCAGGTCGAAGCGGCCGCCGGAGAGCACGTCGAGGGTGCCGGCCTGCTTGGCGAGGTAGGTGGGTGACAGGTACGGCAGGTTGATCACGGCGACGCCGAGCCGGATCTGGGTGGTGCGGGCGGCGGCGTAGGTCAGCGCCAGCAGCGGATCGAGCACGCTGCGGTAGACCGGCGCGAGACCCTGGTCGTCGCCGGCGAGCAGCCGCTGGAACGCCCAGAGACCGTGGTAGCCGAGCTCCTCGGCCCGCATCGCGAACCCGGTCAACGACAGGGGGTCCGCCCACACCCCGGACACCGGGCACCCGCAGCTGATCAGCATGCGGATCACCGTACTGTCCATGCCAGTACGGTGCTACTGAAGGCCGCCCCGCGCCCTCTGGGGGCCGCAGACTGGCCCAACGTTCGATACTGCGCGGCGTTGCCTATGTTTTGTGTCCGCTGGTGGTCATATGGCACGCTGATGGGGTAAACCTGCTGCTGGATGGCTTGGCCGAGGCTGAGTGTCATCGACTGGGCGCAGAAGAGCATCCATGAGGATCAACCAGTGATTGTTTCGGCCTTCGGGTGGAGTGAAGCTGATGCCCTCGGCTCAATGATTGGCGGCTTGTCTACCGCCGCTGCTCTTGGGGCGACCTTAGCGATTCTGGTAAGGGAGATTCGAACCCGCAAGCTAATGGACCTAGAGAGAGATCGGGAACGCAGGGACAACGAGCGACGCCAGGCTCGAATGGTGTACGCCACTTTGGATCCGGAGAGACCGATCCCAAGCGACCATTTGCCGCGATCCATGCGAGGCTCGGAAAATGAGGTTTATGTTAGGGTCTTCAACCAAAGCGAGGAGCCAATCTGGGATGCGAAGGTCTACCTTCCTGAACGAAAAAGACCTCTTCTGTTTGAACAGGTAGGTCCGCACGACTCGGATACTAACGGTTGGCTCGACGCTCCCGATGAATGGTATCTGATGAATGTCGGACCTGGTTGTCCTGGTACGCCGCACTGGCTTCCACTCGACATTGTATTTGTAGACAACAGGGGTTTGCGATGGCGACGCTCGGGGCGCAGTGAACCAGTGCGCCTGCTCGACAACGAGGATCTCGTCCGGGACGATGCGGCCTGATCCGCATTCGGTATTGAGTACGCTCGGCAGTCTCCATGAGTGGCGCCCAGGTCGCTAGTTCCGCGCGGATGTCGTTGCTGAGACCGAACGTCTCGGTTCGACTGATAAGCATGGTGATCGGTGGCACCGATCGAATATGTCACACCTGCGAGGAGGTCTACCGCATGCCGCTGTCGCTGGTGCAGATGGGCCCGGCGGACTTCGCGCGCCGCCGGGGGCCGCTGATCGCGAGCTACGCCCGGGCGATCGAGAACTCCCGCCGATTGCCCGCGGCGCAGGCGCGCGCCGCGGCCGAGCTGGACGTGGCCGAGCGGCTGCCGCGGGGCCCGGCTACCCGGGGCCACCTGCTGCGCAAGGCGTTGGTGGGCGGCGCGGAGGTCGGCTGGATCTGGGTGTCGCTGCCCGGCACGAGCGTGCCGGAGGCGGCCTGGATCAACGACATCGAGGTCGACCCGGAGTTCCGGTCCCGGGGGTACGCCGGCGCGATCATCACCGCCGCCGAGGCGGAGCTGGCCGGGCTGGGCGTGGCCCGGCTGGGCCTGAACGTGTTCGGTGACAACGGCCCGGCCCTGCGGCTCTACCAGCGGCTCGGCTTCGAGGTGACCGCGCAGCAGTACGGCCGGTCGCTCACCGAGGTCACCGCGCCGGACGGCATCGAGCTGGTGCCGATGGCCGACTACGAGAGCCGGATCGAGGCGCTGTTCGCCGACTACGCCCAGGACCTCGTCGACGAGCAGGGGCTGTGGCACGGCGAGGCGGAGGCCCGGGCGGCCCGCAAGCTGTCCGAGCTGCTCCCGCACGGTGCGCGCACCGAGGGCATGATCCTGCGCACGGTGCTGGCCCGGGGCGTACCGGTGGGGTGGGTCTGGGCCGGCCTGCCGGAGTCGCCGCGGCCGCACCTGGGCTGGCTGCACAACATCGAGATCGACGAGCCGCACCGCGGCCGCGGGCACGGCAGCGCGGCCATCGCGGCGATCGAGGCCGAGCTGGCCCGCCGGGACGTGCCCGGCATCGGCCTGAACGTGCACGGCTCGAACGTCGGCGCGCGCCGGCTCTACCAGCGGCTGGGCTACCAGCTGCTGGCCCAGCAGATGGCCAGGCAGCTGCCGGCCGGCTGACCGGTCAGGGCCGGGTCTGGCCGGCCTCCGCCTTGGCGAGGAACTGCTCCATCCAGGCGATCCGTTCGGCGCTGAGGCCGGCCTCGTGGGCCTGCGCGACGGCCTGCCGGACGTGGGCCAGGCCCTGCTCGCGCAGCCCGTCGGCCAGCTCGGCGATGCCCAGCGCGATGGTGCCGCCGGGGATCCAGCGTGGGTCGCCCAGCTCGGCGCGCAGCTCGTGGGAGATGCGCAGGTGCTCCAGGGCCTTGTCGGACTGCAGGTCGGACATCGCGTAGTAGAAGCCGACGTGGCGGTGCACCTCGGAGCGCAGCAGCAGGTCGCCGTACCGGTCGGCCAGCTCCAGCGCCTCCCAGTAGTAGTGCATCGCGGTTTCCCAGTCCTGGCGCAGCACCTGGTGGACCAGGCCGAGGCCGAACAGCGACTCGGCGGTGCCGGCCGGGTCGGCCAGCCCGCGGCGGATCTCCAGGGCCTGCTGGAACAGCGCTTCCTCGCCCTCGCTGTCGGCCTTGGCGGGGTCGTCGTCGAGCGCCCGGAAGTGCATGAGCATGGCCTGCCGGTCCAGCACGGCCGCCTCCAGCGCCCGGTCGCCGTCGGCCCGGGCCCGGGTGAGCAGCTCCTGGAAGGTGCGCTCGGCCGCGTCGTACTCGCCGGTCCGGAAGGCGGCCTCGATCATCGCCTCGTTGCCCGCCGCCAGTGTGTCCCCCATTGTCCCCATTCTTCGCAGGCTACTGCCGATCCGGGGGCAAAAGGGTCCCCCCTGCCCGTTTGCTTGCCCGGACCTGCTCGAATCAAGGGCGTGAACCACGACATCGAAACGCGTCTCGCGGCCCTGGCCGGACTCATCCGGGAGGCGGAACTGCTCCGGGCCCGCCGCGCCGAGCTGGGTGGCCGGCTCGCGCACCAGGAGGAAGCCCTGGGCGAGCTGCGGGAACGCTGGGCCGGTGAGGTCCGTGACGTCGAGCGGCTGGAGAGCCTGTCGCTGTCCCGGGTGCTGGCGGCGCTGCGCGGCGCGCAGGCCGAGGAGCTGTCCCGGGAACGCGCGGAGGCCGACCTGGCCCGCTACCGGCTGGCCGAGGGGGAGAGCCGGCTGGCCGCGATCCAGGCGGAACGCCAGACGGTCGAGGCGCGGCTGACCGAACTGGCCGACCTGCCGGCCCGGTTCGCCGCGGCGGTCGACGACAAGGAACGCCACCTGCGTGAGCAGGGCGGCCCCCAGCTCGCCCGCCTGCTGACGCTGGCCGAGGAGCGCGGCCGGGTCGAGGCGGAGCTGCGTGAGCTGCACGAGGCGGCCGGGGCCGCGGAGGTCGCGCTGCGGGCGCTGGGCGAGGTGCGCCGCCAGCTCGACCTGGCGTCGGGTCGCCAGACGGCCGACAACCTGCTCGGCGGCGCGCTGTCGGTGGGGCAGCCGAACTGGCTCGACGGGGTGGCCTGGGCGGCGGCGCACGCCGACCGCTGCCTCGCGGTGCTGCACACCGAGCTCACCGACGTCGGCCTGGCCCGGCCGCTGGGCACGCTCCCGCGGGCGATCGCGCCCGCGACCGGCTTCTCGCAGGTCTTCTTCTCGAACATGATCATCCGGGACCAGCTCACCCAGGCGATCCGCGCCGTGGACGCGTCGGCCCAGCTGGTCGCCGGGGTACGCCAGGACGTCGCCCAACGCACCGAGGCGACCCGCGGCCGCTGGCACGTCCTTCAGCAGGAACGCCAGCGCCTGCTGACGACCTGACCGGCCGCGCCGGGTCAGACGGCGGCGAGCGCCTCGGCGATCGGGGTGTCGCCGGTGAACAGCTCGAACGTCGCGTCGATCGCCGCGCGGGTGGTGAGCACGGCGAACAGCACCGCCGCCACGTCGTCGCGCGGCACCGGGCCGCGGCTGCCCAGCTCGACCGAGATCCGCACCCGGCCGGTGCCGGGGTCGTCGGTGAGCGAACCCGGCCGGACGATCGTGTAGTCCAGGCCGCTGGCCCGCACATAGTCGTCCGCCTCGGCCTTGGCGTGCAGGTACGGGCCCATGGACCCGGCCGCGGCGTCCGGCCGGTCCGCACCGATCGAGGAGATCATGACGTAGCGGCGTACCCCGGTGTTGCGGGCCGCGTCGGCGAGCTTGACCGCGCCGCCCAGGTCGACCGTCCGCTTGCGCGCGTCCCCGCTGCCCGGCCCGGCCCCGGCCGCGAACACCACCGCGTCCGCGCCCTTCACGTACGCGTCCAGGGTCTCGTCGTTCTCCAGGTCACCGAGCACCGGGATCGCACCGACCGCCCGGAGATCGTCCGCCTGCGCGGGGGAGCGGATGAGGCCCCGGGCGGTGTGGCCCTGGGCGGCGAGCAGGCCGAGCAGGCGCAGCGCGATCTTGCCGTGGCCGCCGGCGACGAGGATGTCCATACCTCAGTTCTACTCCGCCTCGGGCCGGGTGGTCGCCGTCCGGCTGTCGCCGGTTCGGGCGGGGATCGGGGCCGGCGCGGCGGGGAGGGCGGGCTGCGCCGCCGCGGGCTGGAACGCGACGTCCGAGACGTCCGCAACCAGTTCGGTGAAGTCGGTGCCGTAGGCCGCCGGCTCGACGATCCGCAGCACCAGCGCGAACGGCCGGTCACCGCCGTAGCGACGGGACAGGTCGGTGTGCCGGGACGCGAGGTAGCGGGCCCCGGCCAGGTTGCTGCCCGCGCTCAGGCCGCCGATCAGGAACACCGGGTGCCCGCCGGCCGGTCCCCAGAACCGCGCGACCAGCACGTAGCTGACCTCGGGGGTCAGCACGTACTCGGCGCCGCCGACGGTGAATGCCAGCCGGGGCGAGTTGCCGTCGTCGACCGTGTAGGTCACCCCGCGCAGGATGGTGCGGACGTGCGCCGCGCTGCGCGGGCTGGCGCCGCCGGGGCCGCCCACGCAGAACTCGGTGAGCCGGCCGATCTCGCCGGCCGGCTGGTTCTCGCCGACCCGGTCGGCGTGCGCGCCGCACTCCCGCGCGATCGTCGCCAGCTCCACCAGCGCCGCCACGTCACGGCGGTGCACGCTGAACTCGCGCGGCGACGACGCGTGCCGGGACACCACCAGCAGGCAGCTCGCCCCCTCGGTGAGCCCGAAGAAGGCCCGCTCCCGGGAGAGCCGGCGGCGGCGCAGCAGGAAGCCCGCCAGCCAGACGGCCGTACCGGCGATGACGCTGGCCAGCAGATTGATCAGCAGGTCGCTCACGCCGACTCGCGGATCACGAGGGTGGGCTGGAAGGTGACCGAGCGCGGCAGCCGGCCCGGCGCGGCGATGTGGGCCATCAGCACCTCGGCCATCTCCGCGGCCATCTCCTCGACCGGCTGGCGGATCGTGGTCAGCAGCGGCCGGCAGTCCAGCGCGGCGCTGCTGTCGTCGAAGCCGACCACGGCGAGGTCGTCGGGCACCCGGCGGCCGAGGTCCTGCACCGCGCGCAGCGCGCCCTCGGCCATCAGGTCGCTGGCCACGAAGAGCCCGTCGATGTCGGGATGGTCGGCCAGCAGCCGGCGCGCGCACTCCTCGCCGCCGTGCCGGGTGAAGTCGCCCTCGATCGACGGCACGTCGGCCATGCCGCGGTTGGCCAGGTACGACCGGAAGCCGTCGAGCCGGTCCGAGCCGGCCGGGATGTCCAGCGGCCCGCTGATGGTGGCCAGCCGCCGGCAGCCGCGGCTGAGCAGGTGCTCGGCCGCCAGCCGGGCGCCGAGCCGCTGGTCGACGTCGACGAAGCTGGCCGGCAGCGGCGACGCGGGCCGGGCCGAGACCACCGCCGGGATGCCGAGCTCGTGCACCTGGCGGGGCAGCGGGTCCTGCTCGTGGCTGCTGATCAGCAGCACCCCGTCGACGTGGCCCTGGCGCAGGTAGCGGATGACGTGGTGATGGTCCGTCGAGTCGGTCGGGATGATCACCAGGTGGATGTCGTGCGGGCGCAGTGCGCCGGTGGCCCCGGCGGTGATCCGGCCGAAGTACGGGTCGGTGAAGACCCGGTTGAGGAACGAGGAGTCGTGCGGCCGGTCCGGTTCGGAGATCACCAGGGCCACCGAGTTCGACTTGCGGGTGACCAGCGAGCGGGCCGCCACGTTCGGCACGTAGCCGGTGTCGGCGATGGCGCGCTGGACGATCTCGCGGATCTTCGCGTCGACGCTGGGCGCACCGTTGATCACCCGGGACACGGTGGCCCGCGAGACCCCGGCCGCCTCGGCGACCTGGTCCATCGTCGGGTGCTGCCCTCCGCGGGCGGGCCGGGTAGTCATGGCGTCTGTTATAGCACCAGGCGATTTCTGCCTGAGAGCGCTTTCACGGCCCGCGCCGCCGGGGCCGCGACGAGCCCCGGCGGCTGCGGGCCCCATCTCAGGGCCGCCCGTTCGTGCCGCACTTGATGATCGGCCTGATGCAGTCGTTGACCCGGCGGGCCATCTCCTCCACCGGCCAGGCGTTGAAGAAGTCGCCGTGCATGCTGTACCCGTTGCCGGACGCCAGCCGGAAGTTCGCCGGACTGCCGCTGACCGGGTAACGCATGACCTGGCGCAGCTTCGGCACGACGACCGGGTGGGTCGCCGGGCAGGCCGCGTTGACCGGGTACGCCATGTGGCTCTTGTGGTCGGGCGAGTCCAGATCGCGGCCGTTCCAGCACTGCGGGAAGTCGAGGTACGACTCCAGCATCGTGCCGGCCGGGCACTCCACGAAGTTCTGCGACGAGCCCACGTGCCCGGCGTGCAGACACGACCAGCGCGAGTTCGACGCGTCGGCCGGGCCGGTCGCCTTGGCGTTGCCGGCCACGATCCGCAGCCCGAACGGCAGCGGCTGTGCCTGGGCGATCAGATCGTCCCGGACGCCCTCACCCAGGTAGTAGAAGATGCCGGTGGTCGGCTCGACCGGGGTGTTGCCGTTGTAGAACGTCGGGATCCAGTACGACGACTTGTCGATCGACGGGTTGCAGTTGCTGTTCGCGTTGAACAGGTCGTCGACCGTCGAGTTGGCGTTCGTCACCGTGCTGCCGAAGAAGCTGTGCATGTGCGAGGCGCCCGGCATGTTGGGGAACACGATCGGGTCGTCGGGCAGCCGGTGGCTGAACGGGCAGTCGGCGAGGAACTCCGACACCCGTACGGCGCCGGGCGGGATGGTCGGCGGGGGAGCGGTGCCGCCGCCGCTGCCGTACACCTCGAACTCGGCCAGCGAGACGCCCCACTGGGTGGCGCGGGCGGTGGACTGCAGGCGCACGTACCGGCCGGAGCCGGTGACCGCGACGCTCTGCCGCCCGCCGGTGCCGGCGACGTTGGCCTTGATCGTGGTCCACGAGCTGCCGGTGGCGGAGACCTGCAGGTTGAACGTCCGGGAGTACGCGGTCTCCCAGTCCAGCACCACCGAGGAGAGGGTGGCGGTGCCGCCGAGGTCGACCTGCAGCCACTGCGGGTCGCTGAACGCGCTGGACCAGCGGGTGCCGGGGTTGCCGTCGACGGCGTTCGAGGCGGGGAAGGCCGCGGACTCCGTCGACGAGGCGGTGGCCGGCCGGTTCGCCGAGAGCAGCCCGTCGGCGGCGCTGGCGGAGCCCTGGGTGATGGCGAAGGAGGCGGTCAGGGCGACCGCGACCGCGGCCGCGAGGAGCAGAGGTCGTTTGCGCATGGGGGTCCTTCCTGGTGCCGGGGGCGGGATGGGGGCCCGCCCCCGGCGCGGGGGAAAAGCGTGCGGTCAGCTCACTTGTAGACGCGGACGTAGTCCACGAGCATCCGCGCCGGGAACGGCGTGGAGGCGTCGATGGGACCGGGGAAGTCGCCGCCGACGGCCAGGTTGAGGATGATGTAGAAGGGGTGGTCGAAGATCCACGGCCCGCGGGTCGCCTCGACGGTGGCCTTGCTGGCGTAGAAGACCTGGTTGCCGTCGAGCAGGAACTTGATGCCCTTGCTGTCCCACTCCGCGGCCCAGACGTGGAAGTCCTGCGACAGGTCCACGGTGGCGTACTTCTGGCCGTAGCCGCCGGCGCCGTTGTACTGCGGGGCGTGCAGCGTGGAGTAGGCCTCGCCGGTGTTGCGGCCGAGCACCTCCATGATGTCGATCTCGCCGTTGTACGGCCACGGGCGCCCGGTGAGGAAGTCCGCGCCCATCATCCAGAACGCCGGCCAGAGCCCGTTGCCCTTCGGCACCTTGATCCGGGCCTCGACGCGGCCGTACTGGGTGGTGAACTTGCCGCCGGTGTTCATCCGGGCCGAGGTGTACTCGCGGCCGTTGACGGCTTCCTTGCGGGCCTCGATGACCAGGTTGCCGGCGCCGTCGGTCTTCGCGTTGTTGCTGTTCTCGGTGTAGTACTGGATCTCGCCGTTCTGCGGCACGCCCGGGTCGTAGGTCCACTTGGCGGTGCTGGGCTTGGTGCCCGCCGCGTCGTTGAACTCGTCGTTGAAGACCAGCCGGGTGGCCGGGAAGACCGGGTCGGCGGGCGGGGCCGGCGGGGTGGTCGGTGCGCCGCCGGTGCCGTAGACATTGAAGTCGTAGAGCGAGTAGCCGTACGGGGTGGCCCGGGCGGTGCCGTACATGCGGACGTAACGGCCGCTGCCGGAGACGTTCAGGACCTCCTTGAAGCCCTTGCCCGTGGTGGTGGAGTAGATGTCGGTCCAGCTGCTCGCGTTCGGCGACACCTGGATCTTGTACGAGGTCGCGAACGCCGGGTCCCACTGCAGCTCGACCCGGCTGATCTGGGCCGTGGCGCCGAGGTCCACGTAGATCCAGCCGGGGTCGACCCAGCCGGTGGTCGAGCTGGTCGCCCAGCGGGTGGCCGGGTCCAGGTCGAACGCCTTTCCGACGGTGCACGGGTTGCAGTTGACGTCGTTCTGCTCGCTGGAAGCCGCGCCCGGCTTGTTGTACGACAGCAACGTCGTGCCGCCGGTGGGCGGTGTGGTCGGTGGCGTGGTGGGCGGCGTGCCGCCGCCGCCGAGCACCTGGAACTCCCAGAGCGAGTAGCCGTAGATCGCCAGCGCCCGCTCGGTCAGGTTGAGCCGGACGTACCGGGCGGTGCCGGCCACCGCGACGGTCTGCTCGCCGACGTTGCCGCGCAGCGTGCCGGTGGCGTTGGTGAAGGTCGTGCCGTTGGTGGAGAACTGGACCGTGAAGGCTGTCGCGTACGCGGCCTCCCAGTTCAGCTTGACGCTGCTGACCGCGGTCGCGGCGCCGAGGTCGACCTGCAGCCACTGGGCCGGCGCGAAGGCGCTGGACCAGCGGGTGCCGGTGTTGCCGTCGGTGGCGGCGGACGCGGGGGTGCCCGCCCATTCGACGGACGAGGCGGTGGTCGGCATGCCCTGGGAGATCACGACCTCGGCCGCGTCGGCGCCCCGGACCGTGGCCACCAGGTACGCGGCGAGCAGGCCGAGCAGGGCGAGGCTGAGGGCGGCGGCCCGGGCGGGCCGGAACCGGCGCCCGTCACCTCGGAAAACGTCAGGACTCATGGACGGTCCTCCTTGCGGGGAATCAAGAGGGGATGTGTCAGAGCGGTTTCGGTGCTGCTTCGGGGATGAGAAAGCGCTCTTTGGTACGTCACTCTGAACTGGCGGTTCACAGGTGTCAATGCCTGCTAGCGGCTCGGGAAGCGCTTTCTCGCGGGCGTTCCCGGGGCCTCGGCCGGATCGACGCAGGTGAGCGGCCCGCCGACGGATCTCGGCGGGCCGCGAAGTCCCCGGTTCCGGAACTGGACGGCCCGGGCGCGGTCGGCGGGGCCACGCCCGGATCGGGGCTTATGCCGCGATTCGGCGGGCCGTGGCCCGGCGCCGGGCCACGGCCGGCCGGGGCACCGAGGTCAGCGTCCAGAGCACCAGCGCGGCGAGGCCGAGCACCAGCACCGCGGCGCTGACCGCCCGGTCGATCGACTGCGCGGTGACCAGCACCGGCAGCATCTTGACCGCCACCGAGCCGCCCAGCGCCCGCACCGACGCGCTGTAGGCCAGCGCGGTCGTGATGCCGTCGGCCGGGGCCTCGTCCGCGACCAGGGCGTCCATGTCGCCCTCGAACGCCGTCTGGCTCACCCCGGCCAGGAACTGGGCGATCAGCACGCTCACCACGTGCAGCGGGGCGCCGAGCCAGCCGATCAGCATGGCCAGGCCCCAGAGCGTCCAGCGCAGCACGGCCGGCAGCCGCATCGAGCCGATCGTCTCGACCGCCAGCGTCGCCAGCAGGCAGCCGATGCTGAAGGCGATGGCGGCGCCGGCGACCCAGTGCCGGCCGTGCAGCTCGGTGGTGAGCGGCACCGCGAGCAGGGTCGGGCCCGAGGCGAGCAGCATGATGCCGCCGCCCGCGACGAGCAGCCGGGGCGAGACCGCGGCCCGCCGGGACGAGCGGCGCCGGTGCCCGGTGACACCCTCGCCCGCGGGGCTCGCGGCGGCCGGGGCGCTGACGGCCGGGGCGCCGGCCGCGTACCCCAGGATGCGGGCGGGCATGATCCGGCGGGCCACGCCGTCCGGGGTCATCCGCGCCCGGCCCGCGCTGATGATCGTGGGGAGCAGCGAGCCCGCGTACCCGATGAAGATCATGATGAGCGGCGCGCCGGTCGGGTAGCCGCCCGCGCCCACCGGCAGCAGCGCGCCCAGCCCCGTGCCCGCGGCCTCCACCGCCGCGATGGCCAGCGCGTACCGGGTCATCGACCGGGGCCGGGCGTCGACGGCCGCCACCTCGGCGCGCATCGCGGCGAAGCCGACCCAGGCCGCCACGTGCATGGCGGTGACGGCGAGGGCGATCAGCCAGGACGGCAGGCCGGCGATGAGCCCGGCGAGCGCGCCGACGCGCAGCAGGATCTCGGTGCCGGCGGCGCCGCGCAGCAGGGTGCGGCCGGACCAGCGGCGGGCCAGCCAGCCGGTGACCGGCGCGGACAGCACCACGCCGATGAGCATCGCGGCGTTGTAGAGGGCGGCCTCGGCGAGGCCACCCCGGGAGACGGCCAGCAGGATGAGGATGGTCCAGCCCAGCGCCATGCCGAACGAGTCGACGACGCCCGCCACCACCAGCTCGCGCAGCCGGCCGGCGCGGCGCAGGCCGACCGGCCCGATCCGGCGGTGCCCGCCGCCCGTCGGCTCACGCCGCGTCCGGTCAGTGTCCACCGGAGGTTCCGGCCCGGACCAGCTCGTCCGTCAGCTCCCGGCGCTCCGGCCCGGTGCCGCCGACGAACAGCGGGGTGGGCGGCGCGAAACCGTTGAACGCCGAGGCGTAGCTGAGCGTGTACGCGCCCGCCGAGCCGATGTAGACGATGTCACCGACGTCGATGTCGGCGGGCAGCGCGACGCCGTAGAACATCGTGTCGGAGCTGTCGCAGCTGGGTCCGGTGACGGTGAACGGCAGCGTGGCGACCTCGCCGTGGCCGGGCACGGACGACCACATCGGGTAGTCCCAGCCGGTCGGCACCTGGACGGTCTCCATCATGCCGTTGTAGGCGCCGACGTCGACGAAGAGCCAGTGCTCGCCGCCCCGGAGCTCCCGGCCGATCACCCCGACGGCCATGACCGCGGCCTCGGCGACCAGGTGCCGGCCCGGCTCGGCGGCGAGCAGGGCCGGACGGTACGGCAGCAGCTCCGCCAGCGCGTCCAGCACCGTCGCGCCGATCTCGCCGAGCGACGGCACGTCCGCCAGGTACCGGGCCGGGAAGCCGCCGCCCAGGTCGATCATCTCCAGCCGGATGCCCACCGCGCGCAGGCTCGCCATGATCGCGCCGACCGTGCCGAGGGCGTGGCGCCAGGCGGCCGCGTTCCCGCACTGCGAGCCCACGTGGAAGGTGATCCCGTACGGCCGCAGCCCCAGCCGCCGGGCCAGCACCAGCAGGTCGTGTGCCGCGTGTGCCTCGGCGCCGAACTTGCGGGACAGCGGGAAGGAGCTGGCGGTGTCGTCGACCAGCAGCCGCAGGTAGACCGCGCTGCCCGGGGCGTACTCGGCGATCTTGCGAAGCTCGTTGGCGGAGTCGAAGCTGAAGCGCCACAGCCCGGCGGCGTGCGCGGCGGCGAGGTGCGCCGGCGGCTTCACCGGGTTGCTGTAGAGCACGCCGGCCGGGTCGACGCCGAGGCGCTGGAGCATCCGCAGCTCACCCAGCGAGGCGATCTCGAAGCTCGCGCCGTGGTCGCGCAGCGTCGCCAGGATCTCCGGCGACGGGTTGCACTTCATGGCGTAGAACGGCTGCACGCCGGGCAGCGCGGCGGTGAACGCCCGCAGCCGCCGCACGACCGTGTCCAGGTCGGTGACCAGGTACGGGGTGGGCATGGTGATGACCGCCAGGCAGTCCGGGGACAGCGCGGCGGGCCACGCGGCCGGCAGCGGTGCGCGGGTGCCGATGCGGGCGGCGGTCATGCGAGCTCCTGAGCGGTGGGAAGTACGGGGGATCAGGCGGCGGAGGACTGCGCGCCGGCGCCCTCGCGCAGCAGGCGCCCGGCCTCGGCGGCGGGCACCGGGCGGGAGAAGTAGAAGCCCTGGGCGAACGTGCAGCCCATGTCGCGGAGCGCGGCCAGCTGGCCGTACTCCTCGATGCCCTCGGCCACGGTCGACATGCCGAGGCTCTGGCCGAGCTGGACGATGGTGTTGGCCAGCGCGGTGTTGTCGGCCTGCTCGCCCAGCCGCTCCACGAACGAGCGGTCGATCTTGAGCGTGTCCACCGGGAACCGGCGCAGGTAGGCCAGCGACGAGTAGCCGGTGCCGAAGTCGTCGATCGCCAGCGTCACGCCGAGGGCCTTGAGCCGGACCAGCTGGGCCAGGTTCTCCTCGGTGTCGGTCATCAGCACGCTCTCGGTCATCTCCAGGCAGAGCTGGTCGGCCGGCATGCCGGTCGCGGTCAGCACCTCGCGGACCACGGTCGGCAGGTCGCTGCGGTCGAACTGGCGGACCGAGACGTTGACCGCCATCTTGACCGGGCGCCGGCCGTCCCGCGCCGCCCACTCCATCGCCTGGCGGCACGCCTCCTCCAGCACCCAGCGGCCCAGCGGCACGATGAGCCCGGTGGCCTCGGCGATCGGGATGAAGTCGAGCGGGTTGATCAGGCCGCGGACCGGGTGCTGCCAGCGCACCAGCGCCTCGAAGCCGATGACCCGGTTGTCGGCCATGTCGATGGTCGGCTGGTAGTGCAGCCGGAGCTCGCCGCGGTCCAGCGCCAGGCGCAGGTCGGCCTCCAGCTCCAGACGCTCGACCAGGCCGGCCAGCATCTGCGGGTCGTAGCTGGCGAAGCTGCTGCCGCCGGCGCCCTTGGCCTTGTACATGGCCAGGTCTGCGTTGCGCATGAGCTGCTCGGCGTCGTCGGCGTGGGTGTCGGTGGCCTCGCCCTCGGCGAGCACCGCGTACGCGGCCAGCCCGATGCTGCCCCGCACGTGCAGGTCCCGGGTGTCGATCCGGAACGGCTCGTGCAGCTCGTCGACGATGCGCTGGGCGACCAGCTCGGCCTCGCCCGCGCCGAGCGCCGAGCGGATCAGCACGGCGAACTCGTCGCCGCCGAAGCGCGCCACCATGTCGCCCTCGCGCACCGAGGCGGTGAGCCGGTCGGCGACCCGCACCAGCAGCTGGTCGCCGGCCAGATGGCCGAGGCTGTCGTTGACCTCCTTGAAGCCGTCCAGGTCGAGGAAGAGCACCGTCACGTCGTCGGCCGCGCCGCGGGTCTCCAGCGCCTCGGCCACCCTCTCGCGGAACAGCGCCCGGTTGGCGAGCTGGGTCAGCGCGTCGTGGTACGCCTCGTGCACCAGCTGCTCCTGGAGCTCCTTGCGCTCGCTGATGTCGCGGGTGTTGAGCACCAGGCCGCCGACGTTCGGGTCGCCGAGCAGGTTGGTGATGGTGATCTCGGCCTGGCGCAGGCCCAGCCGGCGGTGCGGCACGGTCAGCTCCAGCACCGTGGTCGCGTACGGGCGGCCGCTGACCGAGCGCAGCGCGTCGGCGAGGCGGCTGGCGGACTCGGCGTCCAGCACGCCGGTCAGCGCGCGCCCGGTGAGCATCCGCGGCCGATAGCCGAAGATCCGCTGCACGGACTCGCTCTGGTACAGCACCACGCCGTCGGTGCCCACCACGGTGACGACGTCGGAGCTGTGCTGCACGAGCGCGTGGAAGCGCTGCTCGCTGGCGTACAGCTCGGCGGTGCGGTCGGCGACCCGGGTCTCCAGGTTGCGGGTGAGGTTGCGGTTCTCCAGCAGGGTCAGCAGCTGGCGGCCGACCATCAGCAGGATCAGCACGGACCGGGTGTAGGCCACGAACGCGGTGTTCTGCCCGGTGCGGGAGAAGAAGATGACGCTGGTGACCAGCGAGGCCAGCACGGCCACGTACGGCAGCAGCACCCCGAACGGCTGGCCGCCCTCGCCGTCCAGCGGCAGGGCCGGCTGCTCGTCCGCGGCGGGCGCCACGATCGGCTTGCCGGCGGCCAGCAGGATCAGCGAGAAGCCCGCGAACCAGCCGATGTCGGTGACGCTGCCCGAGGCGTAGGCCCCGGTCAGGTTCAGGTACGCGTACCCGATGTCGGAGACCGCGAAGGCGACGATGCCGGCGCCGACCAGGGCGAGGTGGGCGAAGGTGTGGCCACGCCGGCGTTGCAGCGCCAGCATGTAGATCACGATCGTCACCATGACGATGTCACCGAGCGGGTACGCGAGGCTGAGGTAGAGCGCGACGGTGCTGTCCCCGCCCGCATCGAGCAGCGGTTCGATGATCAGGAACCAGGCGATCAGCATCAGCGAGACCGCGACCATCAGCCCGTCCAGCACGCTGCGGGCCCGGTTGGCCAGGGTCTGCGCGGCGACCGGCAGCACCAGCAGGCCGGCCGAGCTCAGCAGGATCATGCCCAGGTAGCCGAGGTCGGCCTGGGACGGCAGCGGCACCGAGCCGGTGAAGGTCTCCAGCCAGACGGCGCCCGCCTGGCCGACACCCCAGGAGAGCACGCCGAGGCCGAGTAGCGCCCAGCCGGTGCGCATCCGGCCGCGGAAGGCCGCCGCCCGGACCAGGCAGGCCAGCGCCGCGGAGACCGCGGCGGCGCACAACCCGAGGTTGGAGATGGTCTGCGAGACCTCCGGCCCGCCGACGCCGGTGCTGAGCACCGCGCCGAAGGCGACCACCAGGGCGGTGACGACGAGGCAGAGGGTCCTCCAGCGGCGGCTGCCGTGCGGCGACGGCTGTGCGGTGCTGGCTGCCATCCGACTCATCTCCGTCTGCGTCGGCCGCCCCGGGCAGGGTGGTCGTACCAGCGAGATCGGGCGGCAGGGGTGCGGACTTGAGGCGTTTCGCCGCCGGGCAGGCCGGTCCGCGGGTGCAATTCGGGTGCCCGGACGGCCGCGTTCATTGACACGTGTCTCTGGCGTGTGACAACGTTGTCACGAATTGATCACGACGTTGACCGGAGGTCTACCGATGTTCCGTCGGCTCCTGGCGGCCCTGCTCCTGGTCGTTCCGCTCGGCACCGCGAGCCCGGCGGCGGCGCGCGCGGCGCAGGACGATCCCGTCGACCTGGTGCGCCCGTTCGTCGGCACGCAGAACTTCGGCAACACCTTCCCCGGCGCGAGCGCCCCGTTCGGCATGGTCCAGGTCAGCCCGGACACCGGCGGCCAGGGCGGCTACGACTACCAGCAGTCCAGCATCTACGGCTTCAGCCAGACCCACCTCTCCGGCGTCGGCTGCGGGGTCGCCGGCGAGCTGCCCATGCTGCCCACCACCGGCGCGGTCACCACGGCCGACCCGAACCAGTACCGCTCGCCGTTCTCGCACGCCGACGAGGAGGCCGAGCCGGGCTACTACCGGGTCGGTCTGACGAAGTACCGGACCACCGCCGAGCTGACCGCCACCGCGCGCACCGGCTGGCAGCGGTACACGTTCCCGGCGACCGGCGCCGCCAACGTGCTGTTCAACACCGGCCGGGCCAACCAGAACGTGTTCGACTCCGAGATCCACGTGGTCGGCGACCGCACCGTCGAGGGCCGGGTGCGGGCCGGCAACTTCTGCGCCGGCCGCGACGACCACACCGTCTACTTCACCGCCCGCTTCGACCGGCCGTTCGCCGCCACCGGCAGCTGGCGCGGCTCGGCGCTCTCGCCCGGCGGCCGGGACGCGGCCGGGCCCGGCGGCAACGGGGCCTGGGTCACCTTCGACGCGACCGAGGACCGGGACGTGGTGGTCAAGGTCGGGCTCTCGTACACCGGGGTGGAGGGCGCCCGGCGTAACCTGGCCGCCGAGACCGCCGACTCGTACGACTTCGCCGCCACCCGGGCGGCCCTGCGCGCGACCTGGGCCGGCGAGCTGGACCGGGCCACCGTCGGCGGCGGCAGCACCGAGCGGCGTGAGGTCTTCACCACCGCGCTCTACCACTCGCTGCTGCACCCCAACCTGGCCGGCGACGTCGACAACCGCTACGTCGGCTTCGACCGCGCGGTGCACACCGCCGAGGGGTACACGCCGTACCAGAACTTCTCGCTCTGGGACACCTACCGGCCGCAGAACCAGCTGCTGGAGCTGCTGGTGCCGGAGGTGGCCCGGGACGTGGCGCTGTCGGTGCTGGCGATCGGGCGCGACGGCGGCTGGCTGCCGCGCTGGGCGCTGGCGGCGAGCGAGACCAACATCATGACCGGTGACCCGGTCACCCCGTTCCTGGTCGAGGCCTGGTCGAAGGGGCTGCTGGCCGGGCACGAGCAGGAGGCGTACGCGCTGCTGCGGGCGAACGCGACCGCCCAGCCGCCGGCGGACTCGCCGTACAACGGGCGGACGGGTCAGGACTTCTACGCCGACCGCGGGTACATCCCGTCCGGGTTGAGCCGCGGCAAGGAGTGCGCCGACAAGGGCGGCGACAACGACTGCGACCACCCGGCCTCGGCGACCCTGGAGTACGCGGCCGCCGACGCCGCCCTGGCGCTGATGGCCGCGGGGCTGGGCAAGAAGGCGGACGCGGCGCTGTTCGCCCGGCGCGGGCAGTGGTACCGCAACCTGTGGGACGTCTCGATCAAGCAGTTCCGGCCGCGCACGGTCGACGGGACCTGGCTGACGCCGTACGACCCGGTGGAGGCCGGTCACCAGTTCCACGAGGGCGGGGCGTACCAGTATCAGTGGCTGGTGCCGCAGGACCCGGCCGGGCTGGTGTCGCTGATGGGCGGGCGGCGGGCCACCGAGCGGCGGCTGGACGACTTCTTCGCCTACGACAAGCTGCTCACCGACCCGGCCGGCACCGCGCGGACCGAGTGGATCGCCGCGCCGTACGACTACTACGCCAAGGCCACGTACAACCCGAACAACGAGCCGGACCTGCTGGCGCCGTACCTGTATCTGTGGGCGGGCGACCCGGCGAAGACCGCCACCGTGGTGCGGGCCGCGATGACGCTCTTCACCACCGGGCCCGACGGCATGACCGGCAACGACGACCTCGGCACGATGAGCGCCTGGTACGTCTTCTCCTCCCTCGGGCTCTATCCGACGATGAGCGGCGCCGGCTTCCTGGCGCTGTCCAGCCCGCAGTTCCCCACCGCGACCGTCCGGACCGGGGGCGGGACGCTGACCATCACCGCGCCCGGCGCCTCGGACGCCAACCGCTACATCCAGCGGGTCAGGCTCAACGGCGCGCCGGTCGCCAGGACCTGGCTGGACTGGTCGGCGGTAGCCCGCGGCGGCACGCTCACCCACACGCTGGGCGCCCGCCCGTCGTCGTGGGGCACCTCGGTCGCCGCGCAGCCGCCGTCGGTGAACAAGGCGCCGGCTGACGGCCGTACCCATGTCGACGCGACCCTGCGCCCCGCGAGCGCGGCGCTGCCCGCGGGCTCGGCCACCGCGCAGCGGGCGAGCTTCCAGGTCGACGTGGTCGGCCAGGCGCCTCTGGTGATCGCGCCGAAGGTCACCGCGTCGGTGCCCGTGGGCTGGTCGGCGACGGTCTCGCGGGTGAAACCCCTGGTGTCCCGCCGTCTCCCGGTCGGCACGACCGCCACGGTCACCGTGCGGGCGCCGGCCGATACGCCGGTAGGGACGCACCCGATAGAGGTCACGGTGAGCGCGCCCGGCACGACGCCGGTCAAGCGCACCGCGTCGATCACCGTGCGGGAGCCGCTCACCTGCGCCGGCACGCCCGGCGCGGCGTGCCCGATCGACCTCGGCGCCGAGCGCACGCTGGACGGCACTGCGACCGTGGCAGAGCCGGCGGAGGGCAACTTCGACGGCGGCGGCTGGAGCTACGACGCGGACCTGCTGCCCGCGGCGGGCCCGGTCACCTGGGACGGCGTCACCTACCAGGCGCCCGACCCGGCGGGCACGGCGAAGAACTTCGTCCCGGCCCGCGGCCAGTCACTGCTGCTGCCGGTCGGCGACCACGCGGCGGTCAAGCTGGTCGCGACGACCCACAACGGGCCGGTCACGGCGGCCGTGACGATCGGGTACGCGGACGGCACCTCGGCGCCGGCCACCGTGACGATCGCGGACTGGTGCGGCACGGCGGCCCCGGGCAGCACCACCGTGCTGGCGATGCCGCACCGGATCAAGGCGGGGCAGGGCGTGGACGGCCCGCCGGTCAGCCTGTTCGCGGTGAGCCTGCCGGTGGCCGCGGGCATACAGGTCCGCTCGCTCACCCTGCCGAACGATCCGCGGCTGCACCTCTACGCGGTGACCCTGGCCTGATCCATTGTCGACGCGGGGGCCGTCGCGCCGCCTGCCCGATCCCGATAGATTCGTGGGGTGACCGGGAGCGGGGCCAGGGTGATCGTCGGCCGCTATCGGTTGGTGCGGCTGCTGGGGCGGGGCGGGATGGGTGCCGTCTGGCAGGCGCACGACACCCTGTTGGGCCGGGACGTGGCCATCAAGGAGATCTGGTTCCCGGGCGCCGGCACCGAGCCGGTCCCGCCGGCGGATCCGCTCGTCCGGCGGGCGTTGCGGGAGGCTCAAGCGGCGGCCCGGCTGCACCATCCCGGCATCGTCACCGTGCACGACGTGGTCACCGACGACGGCCGGCCATGGATCGTCATGGAACTGATCAACGGGCGGTCGCTGGCGGAGGCCATCCGGGAGCACGGGCTGCTGACCGAGCAGAAGACGGCGGAGATCGGGCTGCGCGTTCTGGACGCGCTGCGCACCGCGCATCGCGAGGGCATCGCCCACCGCGACGTCAAACCCGCGAACATCCTGCTCGACGCCGCGGACCGGGTGGTGCTGACCGACTTCGGCATCGCCGCCGTCGACGACGCGACCGCGCTCACCGCCACCGGGCAGATGGTCGGCTCCCCGGCCTACCTGGCACCGGAACGGATCAACGGCCGGCCCGCGGCCCCCGCCGCCGATCTCTGGGCCCTCGGCGTCACCCTCTACACCGCGGTGACCGGCAGCTCCCCGTTCCAGCGGGACGACACCCAGGCCACCATCGCCGCCGTCCTCACCAGCCGGCCCACCCCGCCGGCCCACGCCGGCCGGCTCTGGCCGGTCATCAAGGGCCTGCTCGTCAAGGAGCCGGACCGGCGGCTCACCGCTGAGCAGGCACACAAGCTCCTCGCCAACGTGGCCTATCCGACAGGCTCGCCCGGATCGGCCACGCCCACGACGGGGCGGCGCCTGCCTCGCTGGCGGCCCGGCCGACCCGGGCCGCGAAGGCGCACTGTGGACGGTCTGCCGGGAACGGTCGCGGCGCCGGCGCCCACGATCGCCGCACCCACGGCCCATCAGCAAGCATCAATCCCGGGAGAGGCGGCAACGGAGCAGGTTGTCACGGCGTCACCCGAGCCGACCACCACCGTCGCTCATCCGCTGACCTCCGGAGCGGCGCCGGCCGCGTCGAGACGGCACTTCGTGCTCTACGCCGCGATCGTGGCGATCGTGGCGGGTGTCGTCGGCGCCGGGACGCTCTACGCCCGCAACCGACCCGACGCGCCCGGCACGCGGCCCGCCGCCGGCCCGGCCGCGCTCACCGCGGCGGCGTCCACAGCGTCAGGAAGCGCCTCGGTGTCACCCGTCCCGCGCGGCCTGGCCGATCGGGCGCCGCGCCGCTCCACCAGCCCGCCGGCGCCCCGGTCCCGGGTGCCGGCCGCGTTCCACGGCCGCTGGGTCGGCATCGCCGACCAGCCGATGAGCAGGGCGAAGTCATGGCCGGCCGTCATCACCTTCGCCCCGGGCTCGGACACCGGAAAGTTCGAGGCGGTGAGCCTGCGTTGCAAGGGCGTGCTGACCGTCACCGCGCCGGCTCCTACCGAGCGCGTCCTGCACGTGCACCAACGCACCACCCGCGCCTCGCCCGCCCGCTGCGCCGAGGCGGCCGACCTCACCCTGATCGTCAACGCCGCGGGCGGCATCGACATGTACTGGCAGGACGCCGCGGCCGCCAACAACACCGCCACCGCGACCCTGGTGGCCGAGGCGCCACGGTGAGGTCGCCTCCGACCTCGGTCCGGCCCGGGACGCCGGACCGAGCGAGGAACCGGCGGTATTCGCTTGGGCCGGGCCGGGACAGCGCGGGCGCTCAGCGGCAGTCGACGACGATGTCCGTCAGCCGCGCCACCGCTACATCACCCAGCCGTACAGCCGCTCGACCTCCAGGCTGAGCACCAGCCGGCCCTCGTCGATCATGGCCCGGCGGTAGTCGTCCCAGTCCGGGTGGTCCTCGCCGCGGATCAGCCGGTAGACCTCGACGAGCTCCTCGACCGTGGCGTCGTGCTGCTCCGCGGCCGGCGCGGAGAACGTGGCGCGCACGTCGGCGACGACGTAGCCGGCGCCGCCCGGGCCCGGCACCCGCAGGCTGGCGCGCGGGTCGCGCCGCAGGTTGTGCACCTTGGCCAGCGACGCGCGGGTCGACACCCGCAGCACCCGGGCCTGCTCGGCGGCGGTGTAGTTCACATCGGACAGTTGGGGGCGGCCGTCGCGCCTGATGGTGGCGAGGGTGCACAGGTTGGCCGCGACGATCGTGGCCCAGAGGTTGTCGGACATGGAGATCAGGTTAGGCGCAGCCGCCGCCCCGCGTGCGGAGCGACGGCTGCGCCGGGTGTCAGAGTTTCGCGCACTGCCCGATGCGCGGGGCGCTGCCGGCGTTCGGCAGGCCGTTGTTCACCGGCGCCGGCTTGTTGCCCGAGCAGGTGAGCGGGCCGCCGATCGTGTTGCCGGCGACCACCGTGGCCGTCTTGTTGCTCAGCAGCGTCACCGCGCTCCTGAGCGTGGAGTTCTCCAGGCTGACCGGGCCCGAGCCGGACACGGTGACCGGGCCGCTGACCGTGCTGCCCAGCAGCGCGACCGTGCCCGCGCCGGTCGCCGTGACCGCCGCCCGCAGGGTCGCCCCGGTGGCGTAGAGCGAGGCGCCCCTCGACACCGAGACCAGGCCGGTGATCCGGGCGCCGGCGGTGACGCAGGTGACGCCCGAGCGCACCGAGACGGCGCCGACGACGGTGTCGGAGATCGTCGTGGTGCAGGCCGGGGCCGGGACGCCGAGCAGCTCGATCTCGGCGAGCGTGGTGCCCGGTGCGACCTCCAGCCGGTAGAACTTGTACCGGCCGGGTGACGCGATCTTGAAGGGCCGGGTCTGCAGCCGCCAGTCGAACGTCTGCTCGCTGCGCTCGTCGACGGTCGTCCAGGTGGTGCCGTCGTAGGAGCCCTTCAGGGTCCACGAGGACGGGTCACCGGCCGCCGTTGCCGAGGTCAGCGTGTAGAAGTCGGCCTGCTCGCCCGCCGAGGCGAACTCGTACTGCCATCCGGTCGGGAGGGCCGCCTGGGTGGCGGACGTGTTGTCGACCAGTGCCGGCTCCGACGCCGTGCCGCGGCCCGGGCCGGTCAGGTCGCGCAGCGGGTTGGCCACCGCGTCGCCCGAGGTGAGCGACGGCGGGGCGGCGTCCTTGCCGGTGCCCCACCGCGACGGCGACGAGCCCATGGTGAAGTCCAGCGTCGCGCCGTCGGCCAGCAGCGCGTGCGGCAGCGACGTCGAGCCGTACGCCTTGCCGTTGACCTTCAGCGACTGCACGTAGACGTTCTCCCGGCTGTTGCCCGGGGCGTTCACCACGATCTTCTTGCCGTTCTCCAGGTTGACCGTGGCCTTGGTGAACAGCGGCGAGCCGATGGCGTACGCGGGGCTGCCCATCTGCAACGGGTAGAAGCCGAGCGCGCTGAACACCTGCCAGGCGCTCATCTCGCCGTTGTCCTCGTCGCCCGGGTAGCCCTGGCCGATCTCGCTGCCCAGGTAGAGCCGGGACAGCGCCTCGCGGACCAGCTCCTGCGTGCGGTCGGGACGGCCGGCGTAGTTGTACATGTAGGGGATGTGGTGCGAGGGCTGGTTGCTGAAGCCCCACTGGCCCATCCGGACGTCGCGGGCCTCGTACATCTCGTGGATCGGGCCGCCGTACGAGCCGTAGAAGGTGGCCGTCTCACCGGTCGCGAAGAACTTGTCGAGCTTCTTGACCAGGCCGTCGCGGCCGCCGTACAGGTTGGCCAGGCCCTGGCCGTCCTGCGGCACGTGGAAGGCCATGTTCCAGCCGTTGGTCTCGGTGTAGTCGTAACCCCAGACCCGCGGGTCGTAGGTGTCCGGCGGGTTCCGCCAGACCCCGGCCGTGCTCTTGCCCTGGAAGAAGTCCACGGACGGGTCGAACATGTGCACGTAGTTCAGCGCCCGGTTGCGGAAGTACTCGGCCTGCTCGGCGTAGTCCTTCGCCTTCGGGCCGCCCTTGGCCGCCAGCGCCTCGGCCATGTTCGCGATGCCGAAGTCGTTGATGTAGCCGTCCATCGCCCAGCTCATCGCCTCGCCGGTGGCGTCGCTCGGCGTGTAGCCCTTGAAGATCGAGCTGGCCAGGCCCTTGCGGCCGACGTTGGCGTTCGGCGGCGTGACTGTCGCGTTCTTCACCGCGGCCCGGTACGCCGTCTCGGCGTCGATGCCCGGCACCCCCTTGAGGTACGCGTCCGCGAACGCCACGTCCGAGCTGGTGCCCACCATGAGGTTGGCGTAGCCCGGCGAGGACCAGCGCGAGATCCAGCCGCCGTCCCGGAACTGCTGGACGAACCCGTCCACCATCTCGCCCGCCTGCCCCGGCGTCAGCAGCGAGTACGCCGGCCAGGTCGTCCGGTAGGTGTCCCAGAAGCCGTTGTTGACGTAGACCTTGCCGTCCTTGACCGGGGCGCCGGTCTGCGTCGGCGTGCTGGCCGGGCTGGTCACCGCCGACTGCACGGTGTGCCGGTAAACCGGCTCGTCGTTGCTGCCGGTGTTCTCGAAGCCGGAGTTCGGGTAGAGGAACAGCCGGTACAGGTTGGAGTAGAGCGTGACGAGCTGGTCGGAGGACGCGCCCTCCACCTCGACCGTGCGCAGCTTCTTGTCCCACAGCGCCCGGGCCTGGTCGCGGACCGAGGTGATGGTGGCGTCGGCGGCGATCTCCAGGTCCAGGTTGTGCTTGGCCTGCGCCACGCTGATCAGCGAGGTGGCGATGCGCATCCGCACGGTCTTGTGCTGCGTGGTGTCGAACTTCAGGTAGCCGGTGGACGGGCGGTTGCCGGTGGGCAGCATCCCGCTCGCGGTGACCGGGGCGTCGACGGTCGCGTACATGAACATCCGGGTGAAGCCGGCGGAGAGCCCGCCGCTGTTCACGTCGGACCAGCCGGAGACCGCCTGGTTCGCCGCGTCGAGGGTCAGCCCGGAGCGGCTGTCGACGTTGTCCAGCACCAGGTTGGCGCTGTCGCCGGTGAAGGTGAACTGGAACAACGCGGCGTGGTCGGTGGGCGCGATCTCGGTCTTGAGCCCGTTGTCGAACGTGACGCCGTAGTAGTACGGCTTCGCCACCTCGTTCTCGTGCCCGAAGGCCAGCGCGCGATTGGCCCGGTTCGCATCCGGTACGCCGGTGGCGGCGCTCGGCATCACCTGGAACGTCTGCCGGTCACCCATCCACGGGCTGGGCTCGTGGCTGGCCGAGAAGGCCTGCAGGGTGGGCCGGTTCGCCGCGTTGTTGGCGCGGTGGTACTCGTACAGCCAGCTCGTGGTGCCGGCGTTGGTCACCGGGGTCCAGAAGTTGAAGCCGTGCGGGACGGCCGTGGCGGGGAAGTTGTTGCCACGGGAGAAGTCGCCGGAGGACTGGGTGCCGCGGCGCGTCTCCGCGTACTCGGCAAGATGGGCCCGGGGTTCCGCCGGCGCGACCTCGCCGATCGAGATGTCGTCGAACCAGGCCCGGAAGGCCGTCGGGCCGGCCGGCTTGTCGTAGCCGACCAGGATCCGGTTGATGGTCTTGCCGGCCGCGACCTTGCCGATCCGGGAGGTGCGCTTGTTCCACTGTGCGGTGGAGAGCGTCTTCGACGCGCCCTGCGCAGCCGGGCTGACCACGATGCCGTGCTGGTCCAGCGCGTTGAGCTCCGACAGGAAGGTGCCGTCGGTGAAGGCCAGGTCGACCGCGGTGTAGGTCGCCGGGTTCGTCAGGTCCTCGCGGTTGAACTCCGGGAGGACCAGATAGGACAGCTCGGTCTCGGCGGTCACCGCCACGTCGACGTCGAAGACCTTGTTGAACGAGTGACCGCGGCCCTCGGCGGTGTGCCGGCCGGCGATCTGGAACGCCCGGAGCCCGGTGTAGCCCGCGCCCGCCTTGGCGGTGGGTGAGCTGGCCGGGCCCGGGCCGACCCGGCTCTGCATCGGCCCGGCCGGCGGCGGGGTCACGTTGGCGTCGGCCAGCTCGAGCTCGGCCAGCTGGGTCAGGTTGCCGGAGGGGTGCCCGGTGATGCTCAGCCGGTAGATCGGGAACGCCGCCGGGTCGGCGACGGTGTACGTCTTGGTCTGGAACCGCTCGGTGAAGGTCTGGCCGGTCTGCGTGTCGACCGTGGTCCAGCCGGCGCCGTCGGCGGAGCCCTGCAGGGTCCAGTCCCGCGGGTCGCGCTCGGGGGCGTCGTTGGCGGAGGTCAGCGCGTACCTGACGACCTCGGCGGGTGCGTCCAGGGTGTACTGCGCCCAGCTCGTCGGGGTGTCGACCAGCCACTTGGTGGCCGCGTCGCCGTCGTTGAGGTTGGCGTGGCCCTCGTTGCTGTTCGGCTCCGCGTTGACGGCGATGCCGGTGACGTGGCCGCGCAGGCTGCCGGGCATCCCGACCACCACGGCCCCGTCGACGCCGCCGCTGCCGGCCGCCGCGTCGACGGTGTCGGTCCAGTCCGGCTCGGGCTCGTCGGCCTCGAACGACGAGCGGAACGAGGTGGCGGCGGCTGCCGCAGCCCCGCTGCCGGTGGCGACGGCCGCTGCCGCCGCGATCAATGTGACGGATAACAGGGCGACGCCCCATCGTGGCCGGTGCATGCCGTCTCCTTCGCGGAGGATGTCCGGAAACCTCCGCGACACATCGTCATGTCTAAGTCTGTCGATCCGCAAGGGTTCGAGCGCCCTCGATTGACATCGATGTCAGTCGGCGGGGTCCGGGGCCCTGTCGGCGAGCCAGCGTTCCACCTCGGCGGGCGAGCGCAGCAGCACCACGGGCAGCTCCGGGTCCGCGTGCCAGGCGCGCATCCGCCGCCGCTTGCGCGCGAACGACCGGAAGTGCCAGACCACGATGTTGTCGGTGGACAGCACCAGGTTCCGTACCCGCTCGCGGTTGCCGTTGCAGATCTCGGTCCGCAGCACGATCCGCCGGGCGGTGCGGCGCAGCAGCCGGCCCAGCGAGCGCCAGCGCGGGAGATCCAGCCCCACGATCAGCTCGGCGCGGGCCAGCGGGACGTCCAGCCACGTGCCGTAGGCCGAGTCGAGCACCCAGGCGTCGGTGGCGCAGACGGCGGCGATCCGCTCCCGCTGCACCTCGTCCGGCACGGCGACCCAGCCCGGCTCCCAGGTGAGATCGTCCACCGCGACGTACGGCAACCCGAGCCGCTGCGCGATCCGCGCGGCCAGCGTCGACTTGCCGGATCCGGTGACCCCGTAAACCAGAATGCGGCGCACCCCGCCCAGCCTAAGTGGCCGTTCCTCGGCCCACCAGGCCTTCCTCCCGGTCCCGGACGCCGAGCTCGGTGATCGCCGGTCGCGCAGGCGCGGCCCGGCGGTGACGTCCAGCGCGCCGGTCCCCGGCGTGATCAGGCGGAAACTGTGTCGCAAACTCTCGGTCAGGCCGGAAAACCAGGCCCGGCGCGGCCTCCCGCGTCGACTCCCTTCGGGTACGGGGCTACACCGATCGGCGTATGTCGCTCTAGGCTGAGCGGGTGATCGACGAGGGCACCGCCGCCGACGTGCTCGCCTCCTACGGCCGGTGCACCGTCCGCCCCGGGCTCACCGAGGCGGAACTGGCCGGGGTGGAGCAGGAGTTCGGCTTCTCCTTCGCCGACGACCACCGCGCGTTCCTGGCCGCCGGCCTGCCGTACGGGCGGGGCTGGCCGGACTGGCGCGACGGCGACCGCGACCAGCTCCGCGAGAAGCTGGCCATGCCGGTCGAGGGCGTGCTCTTCGACGTCGCGGAGAACGGCTTCTGGTACGAGGGCTGGGGCCCGCAACCGGCCACCACCACCGAGGCGGTGACGGTCGCCCGCCGGTTCCTGATGACCGTGCCGCGCCTGGTGCCCGTCCACTCGCACCGCTACCTGCCGGCGGGCCGGGGCGCGTCGGGTCACCCGGTGCTGTCGGTGATGCAGACCGACATCATCGGCTACGGGGCGGATCTGGCGGCGTACCTCCGGCACGAGTTCGGCGGCGAGCCGTTGCGGACGGCCCGCCCCACCGTGGCCTTCTGGCGCGACCTGATCTCCTAGCTGATCTGTTCGGTGGGGTGTTCCGCACGGCCGGTTTGCCGGGACAGCGTCAGCGGCCCGGCTTCCGCGCCTGCCGGCCGATGTGAGACGCGGGAACCTCCGATTCGCCAACCGGACACCCGCCGGCGTCGATCATGATGAGCTGCGGTCAGGTCCGCACCATGCCGTCACAAGATCTCGGGCCGGCCTCTCCGGGAGCGCCGTTCTGGGGTGAATGGGGTGAGCCGTCCACGATACGAGCGCGCGAGCTGCGCCCTGGCCGCACAGGACCGTCAATGGGTGTGAGACCGCCGTAGCGGATCGTGACGTGATCACTCGGCCTCGCGTTTGGCCCGGGCCCGGCGCTTGCCCTCGTGCATCGCCGCCACCCGGGCCACCGGGATGGTGTGGCCCTCCGCGACCAGGCCCGGATCCAGCGCCTGCGGCTGCGGCATGTGCGCCGCCCACGGGTCGCTGCCGTTGAGCAGTTCCGGTGCCGTGTGCACGGTGAAGTCGGCCGGCGTCACGTCGTCGAGCACGTCCCAGCCCACCGGGAACGACACCGGCAGCCCAGGGCGCACCCGCGGGCTGTACGCGGCCACCACGCTCGCGCCGCCCGACCGGGTCGCGTCCAGGAAGACCTTGCCGTGCCGGTCCTCGCGGATGTATGCGGTGGTCGCCAGCTCCGGATCGAGCCGCTCGGCGCGCGCCGCGACGGCCCGGGTCGCCGCGGCCACGTCCCAGGTGGCTGCGCTGCCGTCCAGCGGCACGAAGATGTGCACGCCCTTGGCGCCGCTGGTCTTCACCGCGCCGGCCAGCCCGGAGTCGGCGAGTGCCTGCCGGACCAGGTGCGCGGTCTTGATCACCACGTCGAAGCCGGCGCCCTCCGGCGGGTCCAGGTCCATGATCAGGTGGGTCGGGTGGTCGTGGTCGGCGACCGTCATCAGCGTGGGGTGGTATTCGACCGCCCGCTGGTTGGCGAACCACAGCAGGGTGCGGCGGTCGTTGCAGAGGGCGTACTGGACCTCGCGGTGTGACGCCTCCGCCCACACGGCCGTGCGCGGCACCCACTCCGGGGTGTACTTCGGCAGGTTCTTCTGCATGAACTGGTCCTGCCCGCGCAGCACCCGGATCACCGACAGCGGGCGGTCGCGCAGGACGGCGATGAGCGGCTCGCGCACCGCGTCCAGGTAGTCGACCAGGTCCCGCTTGGTGGCCCCGGCGCCGGGGAAGAGCTCCTGGTCCAGGTTGCTCAGGGGTACGCCGGCCCGTTCTTCTTTGTCCGCCATGCCGTCATCCTGCCCGGACCAGGCTGAGCGCGGGAAGGACCATCGCGAGCGTCAGCACCACGTAGACCCCGCCGAGGAAGAACTGGCCGTGCCGGGTGGCGATGACCGCACCGACGAACGGCAGCACGACGGCGAGCAGCGCGGCCAGCAGCAGCGCGCCCGGCTGGCGTTCGGGGCCGGTGACACCCCAGCCGACCAGCAGCGAGACGGAGACGAGCCAGCTCAGCGTGACCAGCGCGACCTTGAGCGCGACCTCGGTGCGCAGCGCGGCGGCCCGCCGATCGGCCCGGATCTCGCTCGCCGACCTGAGCCCGACGTCGACCCGCGACAGCGGCGTCCGCTCGATCTCCAACGTCACAACCAGCACTCTAGGGGAGCACCGGACCTCGTCGCATCGCGAGAAACCCGAACGTGACCAGCCACGCCACGTCAGTGCGGCGGGCGCTCGCCGCTGCCCCGGGCGATCACCGACGTCGAGATGACAATCGACCGGGCCGGGACGGTGAGCCCGCTGATCCGCTCGTACGCCAGCCGGGCCGCCTCCCGGCCCATCGCCACCGCGTCGTGCGCCACCACGGTCGTGCCGATCACCTCGGCCAGGTCGAAATCGTCGAAGCCGATCAGCGCTGGCGGGTCCGGCCGGTCCTTGAGCACCCGCAGCGCCCCGGTGGTCAGCCGGTTGTTCGTGGTGAACAGCGCGGTCGGCGGCGGTTCGAGCGCCAGCAGCTCGCGGACCGTCTCCTCGGCCCGCCGCACGTCGTGCACATCGGTGCGCAGGTAGGGCTTCCACTCGGTGTTGCCGGCCGCGCGCATCGCCGCCTGGAACCCCTCGATGCGCCCGCGCTGCGGCACCGTCCGGGCCAGGTCGGCCACCAGCGCGATCCGCCGGTGACCGCCCTTGAGCAGGTGCTCGGCCCCGGCCCGGGCGCCGCCGGCGTTGTCGATGACCACCACGTCGGCCTCCACCCCGTCCGGCGGCCGGTCCAGGAAGACGAACGGCACCCCGCGGTGGCTCTCCACCGCCAGGTACGCGTGCCGGTCGGCGCTCGGCACCACCAGCAGCGCCCGCACCCGGCGCTCCAGGAACGTGTCGATCAGCGCCCGCTCCAGCGCCGGGTCCTCGTCGTTGTTGGCGGTCACCAGCTGCAGCCCGTGCTGGCGCAGCTCACGCTCGATCCCGCTGGCCACCGCCGAGTAGAACGGGTTGGTCAGATCCCCGCTGATCAGCGCCACCAGCGCGGAGGTGGCGCCCCGGCGCAGCTCGCGGGCGATCCCGTTGAGCCGGTAGCCGAGGTGGTCGGCCGCGTCGCGGACCCGGCGGCCGGTCTCCTCGGCGACGTTCGGCTCGCTGTTCAGCGCCCGCGAGGCGGTCTTGAGGCTGACCCCGGCCAGGGCCGCCACCTGGGTCAGCGTCGGCCGGCGGGCGGCCGATTCGTCGACGGCGCCGTCGGCGGACCGGAAGGCGGACATGGTGCTCCGAACTGTCGTCGGTGGCTGACGGGTCTGTCCAAGTCAGGCGGCAATTATGACATCGACGGCAGCCGGGGCGGCGGCGCCGGCACCAGGCTGACCGGCCCCGGCCCGCCCGGCGAATCGGCTCCGCGGACCAACCGTTCGGGCCGCTGCGCAGCCGGGGAAAAACACTACTGTCTGTAGTCTCCGACCTCGCGGGTCTGGGCATGGATCGGCTGCTGGAGGCGCTGTGACGGACACCATCACCGCCGGACGGGATCGGTACTTCGATACTCTGCGTGCTGTCGCCATCGTCCGGGTGGTGCTCTTCCACGCCTTTCCGATCGCCACGCTCGAGCTCGTCTTCCCGTCGATGGGGGTCATGTTCGCGCTCGGCGGCTCGCTGATGGTCAAGTCACTGGACCGGTCCGCGTCCCGGGCGGTGCGCAACCGGCTGCGGCGGCTGCTGCCCGCGCTGTGGGTGATGGCGCTGATCCTCGTACCGGTGATGCTCCAGCGGGGCTGGCAAGACCGGCCGTCCTGGCCGCACCTGCTGCTCTGGGTGCTGCCGGTCGCGGACCCGCCGGCCAGCGAGTTCGGCTACCCGGCCGCGGGCGTGCTCTGGTATCTGGTCACCTACCTGTGGCTGGTGCTGCTCTCGCCGCTGCTGCTGCGCCTGTACCGGCGGTGGAACCTGCCGACCGTGCTGCTCCCGCTGGTCGGTCTGCTCCTGCTGATCGCCTACCCGGAGACTTTCGGTACGACGGCCGGCTGGGTCGTGCAGAACGTGCTCGCGTTCGGGTCGTGCTGGATCCTCGGCTTCGCCCACCGCGAGGGTGACCTGGCCAGGCTCCGGCCCGCCGCGGTCCTCGGGCTGGCCGCCGCGTGCGTCGGCGGCGCGCTGGGCTGGGCCTACCTGCACCCGTCGGAGAACGGTATGGACCTGACCGGCATCCCGGTCGCGTACGCGGTCTTCTCGATCGGCTTCGTGCTGGCGCTGCTGCGCTGGGCGCCGCGGATGCGGTGGCTGGCCCGGTCCCGGCCGCTGGACGGTTTTGTGTCGATGGTCAACAACCGGGCGGTGACCATCTACCTGTGGCACAACGTGGCCATCACGCTCGCGGTGTGGCTCTTCGACCCGCTCAAGCTCTGGCGGATCCCGACCCAGGGCCTGGAGAGCGCGGTCGACTTCACCATCGCGCTCGCGGCGCTGGCCGTGGCGGTGCTCGCGCTGGGCTGGGTCGAGGACCTCGCGGCCCGGCGGCCGGCGCGGCTCTCGCCGTTCGTCCGGCGGCACAGACTTCAGCAGACCCCGGCCCCGGCGCATGCCCCCGCGCCGGCCGCCGCCTGAGCTGCTGAGGAAGCGCGGGCCCCCGGTGATCGGCGGGGGCCCGCGCTCATTCACCGGGTCGGCAGGTCGCGCCGGCCCCGGAGCGGGCCCAGCACCAGGATCAGGCCGCTGGCCGCGTACCCGAGGGCCATGAGCAGGATCGCGCCGCGCGCGCCCAGCGGGCCGGCCAGCGCGCCGCCCAGCACGGCGCCCACCGGGATCGCGCCGAAGTTGACGAACTGCATGCTGGTCAGCACCCGGCCGAGCAGCCCGGCCGGGCAGTACGCCTGCCGGAAGCTGGCGCTGACCACGTTGCCGGCGATCGCGCCCGCCGCGACACCGAGCATTCCGGCGACGAAGATCAGCAGGCCCACCCCGGGCCGGGTGAACGGGATGAGCATCGACGCCACCCCGCCGAACGTCTTGCACACGACCAGCGTGCGCGCGCCGCCGAGCCGGCGGACCAGCTGGGGGGTCAGGGTGGCCGCGCCGACCCCGCCCAGGCTCACTGCCGCGAACAACAGGCCGACTGTGGTGGTGCCGACGCCGACCTCGCGGATCAGGAAGACCACGCTGATCGCGTTGATGCCGGTGAGCCACAGGTTCGCGGCCGCGCCGTAGATCGTCTGGTTCAGCAGGTACCGGTCGCGCAGCAGCCAGCGGGCGCCCTCGACGATGTCGCCGCGGATGCTCGACCGGGCCGCCGGCGCCGGCCGCCGCTCGGCGCGCCGGATCCGCCACAGGGCGAACGCGGAGACTGCGAAGCTGACCGCATCCACCACGAGCCCGGCCATCGCGCTGACCGCGGCGACCAGCAGGCCGCCCACCGCCGGGCCGGCCACCTGGGCCGCGGACTCGGTGCCCTGCAGCGCGGAGTTCGCGGCGACCAGCTCGTCCTTGGCGAACATCGCCGGCAGGTACGCCGCCCAGGCCACGCTGAAGCACACCGTCGCCGCGCCGAGCAGCAGCGTCACCGTGAGCAGGTGGGCCATGGTGAGCACGCCGGCCCAGGCGGCGACCGGGACGCTGATCACCAGCACGGCCGAGACGAGGTCGCTGATCAGCATCACCGGCTTGCGGGTGATCCGGTCGATCGAGGCCCCGGCGGGCAGCCCGATCAGCAGCCAGGGCAGCCAGGCGGCCGCGGTGAGCAGGCTGACGGTGAAGGCGCTGGCGTCGAGCACCTGCACGGCGATCAGCGGCGTGGTCACGCTCGCCACCGAGCTGCCGAGGCGGCTGACGGTCATCCCCGCCCAGAGCTTGCGGAAATCGGCGTCCCGCAGCACACCCCCGCGCCGCCTCCCGCGGCCTCGGGCCGCGCCGCTTTCGGCCGTGCCGGGCTCGGCGCCGGCGGCACCGGCGGGCCCGGCAGTGTCGGCGCTGGTCAGGCTGGATGGGGCCGGGGCGGTCACGGGCGGGCCGGGAAGCCCCGGCCGATCACGAAGACCGGCTCCCGGCCCGGCGCCTCCGGGCGCCCGGCGTAGCGGTCCAGCACCGCCTGGATCTCCGCGCCCAGCTCGGCCAGCTCGGCCGGGCTCAACCGCAGGAAGCCGTCGGTGGAGAACGCGGCCTCCGTCCACGGCTCCTCCCGCGACGCCGGGCTGCCCAGCCAGGTCGAGATCAGCTCCACCTGGCGCTGCAGCCCGATCGCCATGGCCGCGTCGGCGGCCGCGAGGTCGGCGGCGTCGGCGGTGAAGTCGGACAGGCTCCAGCTGATGCTCCGGTCCGGCATCCGCCACCAGTGTTCCTTGCGGTTGCGGGCCAGCTCCGGCGCCTCCTCGATGAGCCCGGCCCCGGCCAGCACCCGCAGGTGGTGGCTCACGTTGGCGACCGCCTGGCCGGTGGTGCGGGCCAGCACGCTGGGCATTGACGGTCCGTCCACCCGCAGCGCGTCCATCAGGCGGCGGCGGACGGGGTGCGCGACCGCCTTGAGCACGGCGGCGTCCTTGATCTGCGGCATGACCCACCCTGACATAGTAAAGCGCTGTTGCGCAAGAGTCGTTAACCATTAAGATCAACACCATGACGGAGATCCGCGAGCGACGGGCGGGCGACCTCGACGAGTGTGTCCGCCTGCTGCGGCAGGTGCACGAGGCCGACGGGTATCCGCTCAACTGGCCCGCCGACCCGCGGGCCTGGCTCCATCCGCCGCGGATCCTCGGCGCCTGGGTGGCGCCGGCCGACGGGCTGCTCGCCGGGCACGCGCTGGTCACCGCCGACGGCGAGCTGAGCAGGCTCTTCGTCAGCCCCCGCCGGCGCGGTCAAGGGCTGGCGCGGGCCCTGATCGACGCGGCCCGAGCGACGACGCCGGACGGGCGGCTCACTCTCGAGGTCGCCAACGACGCGGCGGCGGCGTACTACGAGCGGACCGGCTGGGCGCTCACCGGCAGCTACCGGGCCGGCTGGACCGGCCCGGACGGCGGGCCGGTCACGCTGCGCCGCTATGCCTCGGTGGCCTGACGCAGCGACAGCCGGCGGACGCGGGCCGGAGATCGAGCCGTCCACGACCGGCAGGCCCGCACAGGTCTCCGCGACCCGGGCCAGGGTCGGCGGGGAGATCGCGTTCAGGTCGGCGACGATCGGCGACCGGCCGGTGCGCCGCGCGGCGTCCGCGATGCTCCGGGCCACCGCCAGCGCCTGGCCCGGCGGGCATGTGTCCCGGACTCACCAGACATTACGAACCCCGCCACAGCGCGGACACAGACGGCGCACAGTGAGGCTTGGTTGTCTGGTCGCAGGACATCAGGCGAGGAAGGGACCGCTGTGCAGGAGCAAGGGGATCAGGACAACGCCGCGTACGTGCGTCGGGTGCACGACAAGGGGCTGCAGTTCGACCTGCGGACCATGTCACGGCGCCGGCTGCTCGCCGCCTTCGGTGGAGCGGGTGCCCTCGCGCTCGTCGGGGGCACCGCGGCCTGCGGCAGCACGACGGAGACGGCAAGCACGTCGGCGTCGGCCGGCACCACGGCGAGCGCCGCCGCCGGCACGGTCGCCGAGGTCGCGTCGGAGACGGCCGGGCCGTACCCGGCGGACGGCTCGAACGGGCCCGACGTGCGCACCGAGTCGGGCATCGTGCGCAAGGACATCCGGACGTCGTTCGGCGGCTCCAGCGGCACCGCTGCCGGCGTACCGCTGGAATTCTCCCTGGTCGTGACCGACCTGGACGGCAAGGCCGTCACCGGGGCCGCGGTCTACGCCTGGCACTGCGACCGGGACGGCAACTATTCGCTCTACTCCTCCGGGGTCACCGACCAGAACTACCTGCGTGGCATCCAGGAGACCGACGCCACCGGCACGGCCACCTTCACCAGCATCTTCCCGGCTTGCTATTCGGGCCGCTGGCCGCACATCCACTTCGAGGTCTACTCGTCGCTGGCGAACGCCACCAGCGGCGCCGGCCCGATCGTCAAGACCTCGCAGATCGCGATCCCCGAGGACGTGGCGGACGTCGTCTACGCCACCGACGGCTACAGCAGGAGCGTGGCGAACATGAGCCAGGTCAGCCTCGCCACCGACAACGTGTTCGGCGACGACTCGGCCGCCACCGAGCTGGCCACCGTCACCGGCAGCGTGGCCGACGGCTACGTCGCCAAGCTCACGATCGCGATCGACCCGTCCGGCGAGGAGACCGGCGGCGGCGACGCCCCGGCCGGCGGTGGCGGCCCCGGTGGCGCCCCGTCGTCGGGTGGCCCGCGCCCTGCTTCGTCTTGAGCACGGTTCCGCCCGGGCCGCACCGACCCGGGCGGAAACGCTGTGCTCACACCTCGGTGGTCAGCTCGTAGATCTCGGTCGTCGGGTGGCCGGCCCGCTCGTGGATCCGCAGCACCGCCTCCTTGCTCGGCCCGCTGGACAGGCAGAACACCTTGCCCTGCTCCGGGTCGAGCCAGGCCCGCTCGAAATGCACCCCCTCGTCGGCCTCGATCTTCTGGTCGGCCTGGTGCGCGGCCTCCAGCTCCGCCGGGGTCACCCCGTGGAACCCGCTGTGCACGTCCATGAACTTCGCCATCGAACTCGTCCCTCCGTTGTGGTTACCGGTGCCAGCCTGCGCGGCCGGGCGGCGTCGGACATCGGTCAGAACACCTAGGAAGGCCGCGGAGTTCGGCCTAGAGTCACGCCCATGCGCGCCCCGAGCCCGGTGCTGGTCGGCCGTGACGACCTGCTGGCCCTCGCGGACCGCCGGCTCGCCGCGACCGCCGCGGGCCACGGCGAGCTGCTCTTCCTCGCCGGCGAGGCCGGCATCGGCAAGACCCGCCTGCTGACCGAGATCGCGGCCCGGGCGGCGGCGCGCGGTTTCCGGGTGGCCGGCGCGGCCGCGTTCCCCGCAGACGCCGACGTCGCCGCCGGCTTGATCACCGACGCGCTCTCCTGCTTCGGTACGCGCACCGCGAAGCTCCTCCGCCAGTCGTACGACGGCGACAGCCACCGGCAGCGGCGCCTGCTGGTGACGGCCCTGGCCGACGCCCTCGCCGAGGTCGGTGCGGGCCCCGAACCGCTGCTGCTGACGCTGGAGGACCTGCACTGGGCCGACGACCTGACCCTGCAGACCCTGGCCCGGCTCGCGCACCGGCTGTCCGGGCTGCCGATGCTGATCGTCGGCACGTACCGCAGCGACGAGCTGTACCCGCGGGTGCCGATGCGGGAGTGGCGCACCCGGCTGCTGAACCAGCGGCACGCCGAGGAGGCCCGGCTGCCCCGGCTCGGCCCCGCGGACACCGCCGCCCTGGCCGCCGCCATCTCCGACGCGGTCCTGCCGGCGACGGTGACCGGCGCGGTCTTCGCCCGCAGCGACGGCATCCCGCTGCACGTGGAGGAGTTCCTGGCCACGGTCGACGCGGCGGCCGCCCTGCCGGACACGCTGGCGGAGGCAGTGCTGTCCCGGGCCGCCTCGTTGAGCGCGCCGGCCCGGCAGCTGGCCGGCGCGGCGTCGGTGATCGGCCGCTCGTTCGACGTGGACCTGCTCACCGCGATCACCGGCGAGCGCCCGGACCGGATCGACGACGGGCTGCGCGAGCTGGCCGAACGGTTCTTCGTGCAGCCGCACGCCGACGGCTTCACCTACGACTTCCGGCACGCACTGATCCGCGACGCCCTGCACGCCGACCTGCCCCCGCTGCGCCGCCGCGACCTGCACGCCCGGACGGCCGGCGCGGCGCTGGCGGCGGGCCTCTCCGACGCGTTCGTGAGTGATCAGTACGAACGCGCCTACCGGCCCGCCGACGCGTACGGGCACGCGCTGACCGCGGCGGCCGGGGCCGTGCGGATGTCGGCGCACCGCGAGGCCGTGGAGCTGTACCGGCGGGCGTTGCGCACCGCACCGGCCGATCTCCCGCCGGCCGAACGGGCCACGCTGCTGGCCGCGCTCGGCGCCGAACTGGCGGCGGTGGACGAGAACGGCGAGGCGGAGGGGACGTTGCTGCGGGCGTACCGGATGCGGTTGGAGCTGGGGGACGCGCTCAGCGCGGCCGTTCTCGTGCCGCAGCTGGTCGCGGTCCGGCATCTGCTCGGCGCGGGCCTCGACGAGCGCGCCGCGCTGCTGCGCGAGGGCCTCGACCTGATCGCCGCGCGCGCCGACGACCAGGCCCAGGAGATCCGCGCGGGCCTGCACGCCGCGCTGGCGGCGGCCTACATGCTGGACCGCCGGCTGGAGGAGGCGACCGAGGTGGGCGTGCTGGCGGAGGCGTTCTCGGTGGAGGACTGCGACCACGCGCTGCGCTGTCACCTCGGCGGCACGCTGGGCTCGATCCTGGTCTTCGCGGGCCGGATGCACGAGGGCTGGCAGATGCTGGCGAACGCGATCGGCCGGGCCCGCCGCGGCGGCCTGGAGGCGGAGGCGGCCCGCGGCTACCGGATGCTCGGCTCGTCCGCATCGGTGCTGGTCGAGTACGACCTGGCCCGGCAGTGGCTGGCCGAGGGGATCGCCTACGCGGAGTCGGTGGAACGGTTCAACGACCGGCACTACATGGCGGCGCACCTGGCGCACGTGGACTGGGCGGAGGGCGCGTGGGAGGCGGCCGAGGCCGGCGCCACCCGGGCGCTGGCCGACGGGCAGGGCATCACCACCCGGATCACGGCGCTGCACGTGCTGGGCTACGTGGCGCTGGGCCGCGGCCGCTGGGAGCGGGCGACGGAGTGCATGCGCGAGGCGGCGACGTTCGGCGAGACCATGGGTGAGCTCCAGCGGATCTCCCCGGCCTGGTGGGGACTGGCCTCGATCGCGCTGCTGCGCGACCACCCGGACGAGGCGATCACCTGGTGCGAGCGCGGCTACGCCGCGTCGGCCAAGGTGCGGGACGCGGCATACCTTTTCCCGTACGTGGTGACGGGGGTGCGCGCGCACCTGGCGAAGCAGGACCTGACCGGCGCCCGGGACTGGCTGGCCCGGACCGGGGCGCTGCTGACCGACCGGGAGATCCCCGGCACGCTGGGCGCGCTGGACCACGGCGAAGGCCTGATCCACCTGCACGAGGGACAAACCGGAAAGGCGCGGGTCGAGCTGGAGCGAGCCGCCGCCTTCTGGCGGGCCCGAAAACGCTTCTGGGAAGGTACGCAGACCCTGTCGGACCAGGCCAGATGCGCACACCGGTCGCGCCGCCCGGCGGACGCGGCCCGGCTGTCCACCCAGGCGGCAGCCCAGGCAACGACCGCGGGCGCGGTGGTCCTCATGCCGGCGACCCGGCCGTCAGCGCCACAACCCCGGTCGGCGCTGACCGCACGGGAAGCGGAAGTCGCCGGCCTGATCGCCGACGGCGCCACGAACCGGGAAATAGCGGCCGCCCTGTCGATCTCCCCGAAAACCGTATCCGCGCACGTCGAACACATCTTGACCAAGCTCGCGGCGTCCCGCCGCGCCCAGATCGCCACGTGGACTACAACACATCGCCGACAGTTCTCGACCGAACGGGGTACCTCAAACGGGCTATAGCTAGTGGTCTATGCAATAGCAAGAATCGGACCATGACCGGAAACGACACCCTCCTGATCACGCTGCTGGCCGTCTTCACGGCCTGCGTGGGATATACGGCCGGGCGCCTGCACCAGTGGTACCGCACTGTCCTGGACCGAGACGAGGCCTACCGGGACGGGTACGACACGGCTACGCGAAGCGTCTTCAGCTTGGCGGCTCGGTTGATCGGGCCGAAGCGGGCTGTGCGGGGGACGGCTGTGGTGGGTGGATCGGCCTCTGCTCCGTTGGTCGCGCCTCCGCCGGTGGGGTTGCGGGCTGCTTCTTTTGGCGGGTCGGCGGCTTCGGCATCGCGTTCCTCGGCTTCTGGTTCCTCGGGCTCGCGGGCGGGGGCGTCGGTGTCTCGCGCTGGTTCGCCCAAGGCTGGGGTTGAATCGGCGCGGTCCGGGGCGGGCGCTGGGTTGTCTGGCGCTGATGTTGCGGCGGGGCGGGTTGATTCTTCGTCTTCCTCGGTGCCTTCGTCGTCGCCCTCCTCGCCTGCATCATCCTCATTGCCGTCGTCCTCGCCTTCGCCGTCTTCGCCCTCCTCGCCGTCGTCGCTCTCCTCGCCGTCTTCGCCCTCCTCGTCCCGGTCCTCGTCCTCGTCCCGGTCCTCGTCCTCGTCGTCGGATGAGGACGAGCCGGTGGTTGCTGGCGGTGGGCGCCATCTGGTGCCGGACGAGCTGGTTCAGGCCCCGACGTACCGGTTGACGCCGGACCGGGTGGCCCGGGCAAAGGTCCGCAGAGCAACTCCCGGAGACGACGAATCCGAAGAGCCGACAACCCGCCTGCCATCGGTCCCGCGCCCTCGCTCGTCCTGACCTTGTCCTCCTTGCCCTTGCAGTTCCTGGCCCCTTCCTCTCTGACCCGTCTCCCTCGGGCACCTTCCAGGCTCTCTTCCTCCCGGTCTCCTCCGGTCTCCTCCGGTCTCCTCCGGTCTTCCTCCCGGCTCACTTTTCCTGGCTTCTTCCTTCCTTGCCTCTCCTCCTGGCCGCGTCGCCCCCGTAAGCGCGAACCTTGTCCGCGCCGCCGCCCCCACAGGCGCGGCTTCTGTCCCCGGAAATGTCATAGGCCGGCGTTAAGGTGCGCCATGGTCACCGTTCAAGAGGTCCGCGAGGTGGCGATGAAGCTGCCCAGGACAACCGAGCACCTGATCTACGACCGGGTGAAGTTCCGCGTCGGAAAGATCGTCTACGTGGCGTTCTCCCGCGACGAGACGATCATGGGTTTCGGCTTCCCCAGGGAGGAGCGGGAATCACTGGTAGCGGCCCAACCCAAGGTCTTCCACCTGCCGAACGCGACGAACATGCGCTTCCAATGGGTGCAGGCCTGGCTGGCAGAGCTGGACCACCGCCAGATGGAGGAACTGGTCATCGACGCCTGGCGCATGGTCGTCCCCAAACGCGTCGCCGCGGCCTACGTCGCGGCCCTCCCAGACGTCCACCCGAAATAGCCGCCGCCGGGCACCGCGGCCGGCTCACGGTCATTCGCCGTCGCACGGGCTGCCACCCGATCGGTCCGGGAGACCGTTGACCCGGCATTCGCCGTCGCACGGGCTGCCACCCGATCGGTTCGAGAGACCCTTGACCCGGCCGAGCTGACGGCGACGGCCTGTCGCTTCGCGTGATCGGCCCGACAGGTCCGGGGCCTGGCGGAGGTGAGCAGTGGCCCGCCGATTCCGGGTGATCGGCGCCGCGGGTCGGCGATGTGGCCGAGGCGGCGGCAGCGTCCTGTCGTTTCCGCGTGACCGGCTCGGGTGCCGCGGCCCGTCGGCGCGGCGCCATGGAGGCGTAAATGCGTTGCGGCGATTCCGGGCCAGGTCAGGATGGCGTCATGGGCATCTACCTGGAGACGGATCGGCTGGTCCTGCGCCAGTTCACCGAAGACGACGTTGACAACATCGTCGAGCTGGACAGCGATCCGGTGGTGATGCGCTACCTGACGGGCGGCCGTGCCACGCCGGTCGAGGAGGTTCGGGACGAGGTGCTCCCGTTCTGGCTGGCGTACTACGAGCGCGGCGAAGAGGTCGGCTTCTGGGCTGCGATCGACAAGGCCACCGGGCATTTTCTCGGTTGGTTCCACTTCCGGCCGCGGTCCAGAGACCCTGAGTCCGGAGTCGAGCTGGGCTACCGGCTGCGCCGTGACGCGTGGGGCAAGGGTTACGCGACCGAGGGGAGCCTGGCGCTGATCCGCAAGGGCTTCACCGAGCTCGGCGTCGAGCGGGTCTTCGCGGAGACCATGGCCGTCAACGCCGGCTCGCGCCGGGTCATGGAGAAAGCCGGCCTGCGGTACGTCCGCACCTTCCACCAGGAGTGGCCGGAGCAGATCCCCGGCGACGAGCACGGCGACGTCGAATACGCCCTGACCCGTTCCGAGTGGCAGGCCGCCGCGGGCTAACGGGACGGGGGCGTCAGGTAGCCGCCCTCGGCCAGGTGCTTGGCGTGCTGGGCGTACACCTCGGGTTGCCGGGGCGCGAGCGTCGCCAGACACGCGCGGGTCGTCCGCCCGGCCAGACACGCGCGGGTCGCCCGCCCGGCCAGGCGCACAGGTCGTCCTCCCGGACGGCCGCACGCGGGTCGCCCGCCCGGCTACACGCATGCGGGAGTGCCCGCACAGCTATCTGCATGCGGGGGTGCCCTCACGGCAGCGCGCATGAGAGTCGCCCTCACGGCAGTGCGCATCGGGGTCTCCCGCGCGGCGTGAGCAGCCGCAGGCACCAGAACGTCGAGAGTCATCCGCATGGCAGCACCGCTCGGAGGCCGGCCCGGAGCTCGGCCACGAACAGAGCCGGTTGCTCGAACGCCGCGAAGTGACCGCCGCGGGCCGGCTCGCCCCAGTATCGGATTTCCGTGAAGCGTCTCTCCGCCCATCGCCGCGACGGTCGCGGGTTCTCCTTCGGGAAGATCGAGCATGCCGTCGGCACCGTCACCACGTCTGTCGTGCCGGTGCGGAAGCGGGCCTGGACGGCTCGGAAGCTCTCCCAGTACATCCTGGCCGCGGCGGCGCCCGTGCCCGGCAGCCAGTAGAGCATCAGGTTGTCGAGCAATTCGTCGCGGGTGAGCACTGTGGACAGATCGCCGTCGCAGTCCGTCCAGGCCTGGAACTTCTCGATGATCCAGGCGGCCAGCGCGGCGGGGGAGTCGACCAGCCCGTAGCCGATGGTCTGCGGTCTTGTCGACTGCTCCAGCGAGTAGCCGTCACCGCTGTCGCCCGACGCGTCGAGGTCGTGCAGCGCGGCCCGCTCCGCCGGCGTGAGCGTGTCGAACGTTGCCGGGTCGGGGGCGACGAGCGGCGGCATCACGTGGATGCCGATGAGCCTCTCGGGATGCTGCTGGGCGATGCTTGTGCTGATGCTGGTGCCCCAGCCGTGCCCGGCTGCCATGAAACGGGTGTATCCCAGTCGTTCCATCAGCTGAACCCATGCCCCGGCGGTTCGTTCCACCGTCCAGCCCGGCGCGGCTGGACGGTCGCTGAAGGCGTACCCGGGTAGAGAGGGACACACCACGTGGAATGCGTCGGTGAGCGGGCCGATCACCTTCGCGAACTCCACGATCGAACCCGGCCAGCCGTGGGTGAGCACCAGCGGCACGGCGCCGGGATGCGGCGAGCGTGCGTGCACGAAGTGGATGCCGAGGCCGTCGACGGTGCTGCGGAACTGGGGCATCCGGTTGAGCCGCCGCTCGGCCGCGCGCCAGTCATAACCCTCCGCCCAGTAGTCGCACAGCGCCCGCAGCTCCCGTAGTGGCACACCCTGCGCCCAGCCGTCGACCGTCGCCGGCTCGGGCCAGCGGGTCCGCCGCAGGCGATCGCGCAGGTCGGCGAGCTCGTTGTCGCCGGCCCGGATCTCGAAGGGCGTGATCATGCCGGCCGCCGTGGTGGCCCGGCCGCGATCCGCTCCCGGATCTGCCGCATGCGCTCGGCGCTGTGATGCGGCATCTCCCAGCGGGTCTCCATCCACCAGGTGCAGCCCGCATCGGCCCACGGGGCGATCGTCGCCCAGGCGGCTGCCGGATCGTCGCCGGGGGTCTCGCCTTCAGCCAGAATGTCCAGTTCGGCAGGCGCACCGCGCTCGGTCAGCCAGGCCCGCATCTGGCGCAGCTCGTCCGGCCCGCTCTGGTGACCCGGGATGACCCCGTCGCACCGCAACACGCGACGCAGGGACTTCGGGCGTGGCCAGACGGCGACGACCCAGATCGGGATCCGTTCCTGCACCGGGCGGCCCACCTCGGCCAGGTCGCGGCGTTCCACCTCGTAGGTGTAGTGCGGACCGCGATAGCTGGTGCCGCCCGCCCACAGCGTGCGGATCAGGTCGATGCCGTCGTCCATCATGGCGGCGCGGCCCCGCAGGTCCGTGACCTCGCCGGTCAGCGGCAGATCGGTGGTGATGGCGCCCAGGCCGATGCCGAGCACCGCGCGGCCGTTCGAAAGCTGGTCGACCGTCGCGACCTGGCTGGCCACCTTCCACGGCCGCCGCCAGGGCAGGGGCGTCAGCATCGTGCCGAGGCGGATCCGGGTGGTCGCCGTGGCGATGGCGGCGAGCAGGCTCCACGCGTCCACACCGGACGCCGCCTCCCACACGAACACGCCGTCCCATCCCGCCTGCTCGGCGAGGATGGCCTGGTCGAGCTGCTGCGGTGCGGTGCCACCGGGCAGGATGACTCCGTATCGCATCAGCGTGGGCCCGGTGGGGCCGCCCGGCCGGGCGCGCGTCTGCCGATGAACCCGATGCCTGCGTCCCGCTGATTCATGGTCCGGGACGCTAGCGGGGCGGTACGACATTCTTGCCCGGATCCCGTCCGAGCAGGGCGAGGATGCGATCCAACGGATCAGCACCGGGGTCCGGGACGCGCGGTCCGAAGGGCGATCCCGGCGCGAGCCTGGCCTCGTCGTCGGGCACGGCCTCGGCGATGGGCAGGGCTACGGCGAGCACGTCCGCCGGCAACCGGTACGCGATCCCGAGCGCGCGGGCGACGTCCCAGCCGTGCACGACGAAGTCCACGAGGTGGAAGCCGACCGCGAGCCGGCCGGGGATGGGGTGCGGGAACTCGGGCAGGAGGATGTCCCGTTCGAGGACACCGGGCTCGGCGAAGGCAGCGATGACTGCTTCGGCCGCCTGGGCGTACTCCGGTCCGGGGTGGGCGCCCGGCGCGCGCTCCGCGCCGGTGGCCGCCGCCGCGAAGGCCTCGTGCTGCTCGGTCATGTGGGCCAGCAGCTGACCCAGATCCCATTCCGCGCATGGTGTGGGCAAGGACAAGTCCGACGGGACGACACGGGCGACGACGGGAATGGTCGCCCGGACAGCTGTCCCGTGGCAGGCGAGCAGGTCGATAGTATGCATGTGCTTACGATCTGCGGGCGTACACGATATGTCAAGGGGTATGTTCTCGGCCGTGCCTGATCCGGACCGTGACCGTCCCGACCTCGGCGCGATGATCGTGCGGTTCGGCCGCGCGCTGATCGCCGCCGAGCGTCCCGTGCTGGCCGCGCACGACGTGTCGATGTGGGGATATGCCGTGCTCAGTGCCCTGGCCGACGAGCCGATGCGCACCCAGGCCGCGCTCGCGCGCGCCATCGGCGCCGACAAGACCCGGATCATCGGGATCCTGGACGAGCTGCAGGAACGCGCTCTGATCGAGCGCGAGCCGGACCCCGAGGACCGAAGGGTACGGCTGCTGCGGCTGACGCCGGCCGGGCGGCACCTGTACGCGTCGGTGCGGGCCGAGATCCACGCCGCCGAGGAGCGGTTGCTGGGCGGGCTGACGTTGGCAGACAAGGGCGTCTTCCTGCGAGTTCTCCAGCAGCTCAGCCACGAGCCGGACTGATTGTGTCGGTGCCCCCTGCTAGACCGGGAGCCTCACGAAACCGAGGAGGGGCACATGGCGACGGCGATCAACCCGAAGGCGTCAGCGGGCGGCGAGGGCTTCCTGCAGACCACGCGCGGCGAGCCGGTCGGCCCGCTCGTTCTCGGGATGGCCGGCGTGGCCCTTGACCCAGTGCCACTGCACGTCGTGCCGCTGCACCACCGCGTCGAGGCGCTGCCACAGGTCGACGTTCTTGACCGGCTGCTTGGCCGAGGTCTGCCAGCCGTTCGCCTTCCATCGCGGCAGCCACTTCGTGATGCCGTCCCGCACGTAGATGCTGTCGGTGTAGAGCAGCACCGGCAGTGGTTCCCGGGTCAGGCTCTCCAGCGCCCGGATCGGCGCCATCAGCTCCATCCGGTTGTTGGTGGTGGAGGAGGCCTCGCCGCCGCAGAGGTCCTTCTCGTCGGCGCCCCAGCGCAACACGGCGCCCCAGCCGCCGGGGCCGGGATTGGGGATGCACGCGCCGTCTGTGTAGATCTCCACCGCGGTGGCCGGGCCAGTCATGCGGAGCACCCTACCGACCGGCCCGCCGCCGACCGCGCCGTCACCCTCGCGGCGCCGACGCTCGCGCGCCGCCCAGGGGGATGGGTGATTCTGATCGGGAGGCTCCCACCGCGCCGAGTGAGCGTCAGGCCGCCAATCCGGGGCCTGCGTGACGCCGCAGGCGTGCCGGGGGGAACCGGTGCCGGACCGGCGGCCTGCCCCCGCATTGCTCGAGCGCGGTGGGAGCGCTCCCACAGTCAGCCTAGCGAATCTCCGGCCCGGCGCAAAACGGGTCGCGAACACTCACATTCCACCGCTCCCGGGCGGCCCTGCCACCTGCGGATCGTCCACCGCGGCGGGTCCGGCACCCACCTGTCGCCGGCCCGGCGGTGCCGCGGCGCTCACCGGGCGTGCGCGGCGTGGGCCACACCCGTGTGGACGCCCCGAAGCGGCGGCCCGCCCAGCCAGTACAGTTTCGGCATGCGTGAGGCAGCCGTCGAGGTGCAGGACGTCGTCGTCAAGTACGGCGACGTCGTTGCTGTCGACGGTGTCTCGCTGACCGTGCCGCGCGGCGCGATCCTCGCCCTGCTCGGCAACAACGGCGCGGGCAAGACCAGCTTGCTGCAGGTTTGCGAGGGCTTCCGGAGGCCCGATGCCGGCTCCGCCCGGGTGCTCGGGCTCGACCCCGTCGCCGATCATGACGACCTGATGCCGCGGCTCGGCATCATGCTGCAGTCCGGCGGCGTGTATCCGTGGGCGACCGCGGGCGACATCCTGCGCCTGTTCGCCTCCTTCGCGGCGCATCCGCTCGACACCGACATGCTGCTCGACCGGCTCGGGCTGCGGAAGTTCGCCAAGACCACGTTCCGTCGGCTCTCCGGCGGCGAGCAGCAGCGGCTCTCGCTCGCCATAGCGCTCGTCGGCCGCCCCGAGCTCGTCTTCCTCGACGAGCCCACCGCCGGCATGGACGTCGGCGCCCGCCAGACCACCTGGGAACTCGTCGAGAGCCTGCGCGCCGACGGCGTCTCGGTCCTGCTCACCACGCATCTGCTCGACGAGGCCGAGAGCCTCGCCGACCACGTGGTGATCATGGACAGCGGCGTGGTCGCCGCGACCGGCACCCCGGCGGAGCTCACGGCCGCCGCGGGCATCGACCTGCTCCAGGTGCGCGCGGATCCGAGCCTGCCGGTCGCCGCCCTCGCCGCCCGCCTGGACGCCAAGGTCACCGAGGGCAACCCCGGTGAGTACACGATCGCCGGCGCCCTCGACACCGAGGCGATCGCCGCGGTGCTCGGCTGGTTCGCCACCGCCGGCGCCCAGGTCACCGCGGTGAACACCCGCCGCCGCACCCTCGAAGACGTCTACCTGGCCCTGACCGCCGGAGCTGCGCGATGACCACCGAGACCGGCACGTTCACCCCGGCGCCGGGCCGGGCGCCCATGCGGGCCATCCTGCGCCAACAGGTACGCATGGAGCTGCTCCTCACCGCCCGCCGGGGCGAGGCCGTGGTGCTCGCCATGGGCGTGCCCCTGTTGGTCCTGCTCGGCGCGGGCCTCACCGAGGCCACCAACGTCCCGGGCAACGACCGCCTCGGTTACGTCGTCCCCGGAGTCCTCGCCCTGACGGTGATGTCCACGGCTTTCACGGGCCAGGCGATCACCACCGGCTACGAACGCAGCTACGGCGTCCTCAAGCGCCTCGGCGCCTCCCCGCTGACCCGCCCCGGCCTGCTCTTCTCCAAGACCGCCGCGATCCTCTGCCTGGTCGCGCTGCAGGTGCTCGCCCTCGCCCTGGTCGGCGTGCTGGTCGGCTGGCGCCCGGAGCTCGCCCAGGTGCTGCCGGCCATCGGCGTCACCGTGCTCGCGACCGCCGCCTACTGTGGCCTCGCCCTGCTGATCGCCAGCGTGCTGCGCCCCGAGACGACCACCGCCGCAGCCACCTTGATCTACGTGCTGATGCTGGCCGCGGGCGGCATCATGTTCGCCGCGCCCGACCTCGGAACGGCGGGCCATTTCCTGCTGCCGCTGGCCGCCCACGCCGAAGCGCTCCGCGACACCCTGACGGCCGGCACCGCGGTGCCGGCGAGCATCTGGCTCAGCCTGACATTGTGGGCGGCGGTCGCGCTGACGGCGGCCGCCCGCAAATTCCGCTGGGAGTAACCGCCCCGGCCGAACCGCAGCCGCTGCGCACGCACCCACCGCGGTGCCGGGCGAAGCGGGGGTGGTGCCGGGTGCGGTCTGGCCGCAACTTCGGCGGTGGGCCGGGCGGTGGTGCCGGGTGCGGTCTGGCCGCAACTTCGGCGGTGGGCCGGGCGGTGGTGCCGGGTGCGGCCATGCGCAACCCGCTCCACGAACCCGTGGCCGTGGACAGGCCCCGGCCCGCGATGATCATCGCGAGCAGGCCGCCGAACGAGTGGCCGACCACGTGTCGAGAACCCTGCGGCAGGAAACGTCAGCGGCCGGCCGGTGTGGACCGCGTCGACAGCGTCACTTTCCCGGCGGGAGGGTTGCCACGAACGCCCGGGCCCGCTCCAGCCATGCGGTGAGGACGTCGTCGTCCAGCTCGGCGCCGTCGACGCGGATCCAGCCGCGCATCCGCCGTCCGCCCATCTCCATCAGCCGGGTCCCCGGCTGCGTCAGGGCCTGGTCGGCCGCCTCCGCCCCGACCCGCACCATCAGGTCGTCGCCGGTCACCCCTACGGTCAGCCGGCCGTCCGTCAGGAACGCCAGCGAGCCGAACATCCGCTTGTCCGTCACCCCGGGCAGGTCGGCGAGCCGGTCGCGGACCCGGTCGGCGAGGGTCTCGTCGTAAGCCATGAGCCGACCGTACCGCTGGCGTGGCCCGCCTAGGCTCGGGCCATGCTCCGCCGGATCGCGGCCGTCCTGGTCACCCTGATCGCCCTGGTGGCAGCCGCGCGGCTGGTCACCCCGCAGCAGACCCCGGGGGTACGCCAGCAGCTGACGTTCCTGCGCGCCCAGCTCGACGCCGGCGCCGCCGAGCAGGCCCAGCAACTGTTCCCCGAGGGCTACTTCTTCCTGCACGCGCTCTACGGCCTCGCGCACGTCGACCTGGGCCGGACCGCGGCGGACCCGGCGCCGGACCTGCGGGAGGCCCGCTGGGCGCTGGACCGGCTGGCGACCCCGGCCGGACGGCAGCCGTTCGACGCCGGTCTCGCGCCCGCGTACGGCGTCTTCTACCAGGGCTGGAGCAACTGGCTGCGCGGCGGGATCCTGTCGCTCCACCCGGATCCGGCGCTGCGCCGGGACTTCGACGCCGCCTCGGCCGCGCTGGCCGCCGCCTTCGACGCGGCGCCGACACCGTTCCTGGCGGCGTACCCGGGGCAGGCCTGGCCGGTCGACTCGACGGTCGCGGTGGCCTCGCTGCGCCTGCACGACAAGCTCGGCCCGCCCCGGTACGCCGGCACGATCGAGCGCTGGCTGTCCGGGGTCCGGCAGCGTCTCGACCCGGCGACCGGGCTGCTGCCGCACACCGTCGACCCGGTGTCGGGCGCGCCCACGTCTGTTGCCCGGGGCACGTCGCAGAGCATCATCCAGCGTTTCCTCGTCGACATCGATCCGGCGTTCGCCCGGTCGCAGTACCTGCGTTTCCGGACGCAGTTCGTGGTGCGGCCGCTGCGCCTGGGCCCGGCGGTGCGCGAGTATCCGGTGGGACGGGACGGCCCGGGGGACGTGGATTCGGGGCCGCTGCCGCTCGGCGTGAGCCTGTCGGCGACGGCGGTGACGCTGGGGGCGGCGGCGGTGCAGGGGGACGGGCGGCTGGCCGGGGCGCTGGCGAACTACGGGGAGCTGATCGGCGTACCGGTGTCGACGCCGTGGTCCAAACGCTATGCGGCGGGCGTACTCCCGATCGGTGATGCCTTTCTCGCGTGGTCGAAGACCGCGCGGCCGTGGGTGGCCGCCCAGCCGGCGCCGCTTCCGCCCGGGGTGAGCCGGACGTGGCGGCTGCCGTTCCTGGCGCTGCTGGCCCTGGGCGTGCTGCTGAGCTGGCTGCCGGTGGCGCGGTCCGTCAGCGGGCGCCGGCCAGGATGAGCCCGAAGCCGGCCGAGCCGAGACCGACGACCAGGGACGCGGCGCCGGCCCAGAGCAGGGCGATCAGCTTGCCGGGCCGCTGCGGGTCCCGCCCGAGCACGGAGAGGAAGAAGCCGGCGGGCATCAGGATGGCGGCGAGCAGGACGCCGGAGGAGAGGGTCTGCCAGAGGCCGGCGACGTCGTTGAGCCGGGTGAGCAGCAGGACCAGCAGGCCGAGGATGACCAGCACGCCGGCATGCGCGTGGCCCGCCCGGTAGAAGCGTTGCTGGAGCTCGTTGGCGGGGACACTGCCCCGGCTGACCTGCAGGAGGAAGGTGCCGCCGTAGGCGATGCCGATCATTGAGAGCAGCACGGCGCCGGCGAGGATCTGCTGGGCGTTGTCGAGCATGTCGGATCCTTCGGTCAGGGGTGCAGGAGGGAAAGCGCCCGCCGGGCGAGCGCCGTGACGTCTGTCTGCTGGTCGCCGCCGAGCGCGCCGGTCAGGGTGCCGGTCAGCGCGAGCGTGGCGACGCCGTGCACGACGCCCCAGTGGGCCACCTCGGCGGCGACCGGATCGGCGGTGCCGAGCGCGCGAACCCCGGCACGCAGCGGCGCCATAGCCTCGGTGCGCGCGGAAATCAGCTCGGGAGCGTCGTTGTCGAGCAGGTCGGACCGGAACATGACGGCGAAGAGCCCCGGCTCGTCCAGCGCGAACCGCACATAGGCGACGCCGACGTCGACGAACGACCCGGCCGCGGCGGCCGCCCGCAGCCGCTCGGCGAGCGCCCGATTGCCCCGGACGGCGAGCGCATTGAGCACCCCCTCGCGACTGCCGAAATGCCGCCGGAAAGCGGTGTGGCTGACCCCGATATCAACGGCGAGAGCCCGCAGGCTGAGCGCGCCGACACCGTCGCGGGCAATGACGCCGGCGGCTCCGGCGAGGAGCGTTTCCCGCAGATTCCCGTGGTGGTAACCGGCCATGCCGCGAAGTTACCAGCGGATACTTGTCATCGTCAAGATTTGACATTTGCGCTGGTAGGGAGCTTGCGATCGGCGCGATCGGGTAAGAAGAAATAGACACAAGAACGTATCCAAGGGGCCATCCGACCTAAAAGTCCAATTCCCCTCCAAGGCGGCAATCGCCTGGTTACAGTACGGACGGCGCAGTTCCGAAGTGCGAGCTATGTGCCGCGCTAGCGGCCCGCGCCAGCCGTCGCGTGCGGCACCGAGAAAGGCAAACCCGTCGAGAGGCGGGGACGCAAAGCTAGGGACCTCCCGGAGTGGGAGGCGGCCCAGCCGCCGAAGGAGACAGAAACACATGCGCTATTCACCAGCCCATGCGGCCAAGAGCGGCTCGGTTCCGTTCATGCTGCGTGGCCCCAAGTCGACCAAGAAGATTCTCTCGGTCGCAGTCGCCGGCGTGCTCGGCCTGGTGCCGACCGTCGTCATCGGATCGCCGGCCATGGCCGACGGAGCGCTGAGCCTGCAGAGCAACACCGTTTCGGTCGGCGAGGCCGCCGGCTCGGTGACGATCAAGGTCAACCGTGCCGGCGACGCCACTCAGGCGGCCCGGAACATCACGTGGACGACCACCGACGTCACTGCCGAGACGCCTGACGACTACACCGGCACCCAGGCGGGGGCCCACACCATCCCCGCCAACGTGGCGACTCCCGCCGTGGCGGACTCCTACGACATCGTCATCCCGATCGCCGAGGACAACCTCGACGAGATCGACGAGACCTTCACCGTGACCGTCATGGAGGGCGTCGTTGCCGTCGGGACGGCAACTGTCACGATCACCGACAACGACAGCGCCCCCGCCTACGAGCTGGAGATCGACGACCTCAGCCCGGGTGAGGCAGCCGGATCGGTGGCCGTCACCGCGAAGCTGCTGGCGGAGTCCGGCAAGACGGTCACCATCCCGATCGCATCGGCGGACGTGAGTGCCAAGGCTGGTCAGGACTACACCGCCATCCCGGGGGCCACGAGCCTGACCGTCCTCCCGGGCCAGACCGTGAGCGACACGGTCAACGTCTCGATCACCAACGACCTGCTGTATGAGGAGTCGGACCAGACCTTCACGGTCACGGGAACCGCGGACGCGACGGTCACCGGCACCGATTCCGCCACGGTCACCATCTCGGACAACGAGTTCGCGCCTCAGGTCACGATCGACCCGATCTCGGCTGACGAGGGCGACCCGCTGAAGTTCAAGGTCAACCTCTCGGGCCTGTCGGAGCGGGCGGTCACCGTGTCCGCCAGCACCGCGGACGGCTCCGGCTCCGACCTCGACCCGGCGACCGCTGCCGAGCACGGCACGGCCAAGGCCGGCGAGGACTACACCGCGGTCTCCAACACGACGATCACGTTCCCCGCCGCCACGATGAACGTCGGGAACCCGACCGCGAACACGGAGCAGACCCTCACCGTCAACACGACGGCCGACGCGACCGACGAGGTCAGCCCGGAGGACATGCACGCGACCCTGTCGAACGCGACAATCGCCGACCTTGGCACCGACATCGAGGCCACCGGTGCGATCAACGACGACGACGACAGCCCGACCGTGTCGCTGCTGCCCAGCACCCGACGGGTGCCGGAGGGCAACACCGGAAAGACGGCGCAGACCTTCACGGTGAACCTGAGCAAGGCGTCCGCCAAGACGGTGGCCGTGAATTACGACGTCACCAGCGACACCGCCGCCGACGGCCTGGACTTCTCGGCTGCCACCGGCACGCTGACGTTCGCTCCGGGCGAGACGACCAAGACGTTCTCCGTGGACGTCATCGGCGACTCGATCTACGAGGGCACCGAGGAGTTCGACCTCGAGCTCTCGAGCTCGACCGCGACCGTGCCGGGCAGCCTCGCCCCGGTCAGCATCCAGATCACCGACGACGACGCCAAGCCGACCGTCACGTTCGGATCGATGACGATGGCTGAGGGCAACGGCGGTTCCGTCGCGGTGTTCCCGGTCAAGCTGTCCAACGCCGCTTCCACCAACGTGGAGTTCACCGTTGCCGACATTCCGGGCGTGGGCCCGGGCGGCGCGACGACTTCCGCGAGCTCCGCGCCGGCGCCGGGCGCGCTCGACTACATGGAGCCTCCGACGACGGCGTTCGTTCCGGCGGGGCAGACCACCGGCTATGTCTACTTCCTCGTGAACGGGGACGACGTCTTCGAGCCCACGGAGTCGATGCAGGTCGAGCTCACGCCGATCGGCACGAATGTGGCACTCGCGCAGAAGACGGCCACCCTCACCCTCACCAACGACGACACTGCACCCTCCATCGAGGTGACCAGCGCCACCGTGACCGAGGGCGACAAGGTCCAGGTCAAGTTCACGACGGTCGGCGTCTCGCAGGACACGAGCATCTACAGCGTGTCGTTCCGGGGTGCGTCGGTGAACGGCAGCGTCGCCGCGTCGGCGGATGACTACACCGACCCGGGCACGGTTCTGGTGTACGTCACGGGCGGCACCCCGTCCGGCGCGACGAACAACGTCGGTCAGCTGATGCAGATCACCGATGACACCACCAGCGAGGGCCCGGAGACGATCCTCGCCACCGGCACCGCCCTCGGCGCCGGCAAGGTCATCGACGGTGTCATCACCATCGCGGCCAGCGACGGCGGCGTGGTGGCTCCGGCTCCGACCCTGACCTCCGCCGCCAGCTACCGGCTCGGCGTCGGTTCGCTGAAGCTGAGCGGCACGGCCGCAGCCGGTGCCACGGTCACCCTTTGGGGCACGCCGATCGGCGCCGACGAGGACAAGCCGTGGCAGAGCCTCGGCACCACCACGGCCAGCACGCCCGACGGCGACTACAGCTTCTTCCCGGAGTTCACCACCACCGGCTGGTGGTTCCGGACGGCTGTCGGCGCCCTGGAGTCGGAGCCGGTCAAGGTGAACCTCAAGGAGGACCCGGACCTCTACGTCCGTTCCTCCAGCCGGGGCGTTGCCACGCTGAGCGTCTTCGGTGACCCGCGGGTCGCCGGCCTGTCGGTCCGGATCCTGCGGGCCAACAGCAACGGCACCTGGAGCACGGTCGGCCTCGGCCAGCTCGATGCGAACGGCAAGTACGTCAAGGTGCTCACCGGCCTCAGGTCGGGCGCGTCGTACCTCTACAAGGCGACGGTCTACGGCGACGGTGATGTCGGTCTGCTGACCAACACCTCCATGAGCCTGCGGCTGCGGATTCGCTGAACCATCCGGCACTGACGAAGGGGGCGGCCCACCGGGCCGCCCCCTTCCGCCGTTCCGTCCCTACGCGCCGGCCGGGCGCCGATCAGTCGAGGTCGACGTCGACCGCGGCCTGAGCGAACTGCGCCGAATACAGCCGGGCGTAGGCGCCTTCGGCCGCGATCAGCTCGTCGTGCGTCCCCTGTTCCACGATCGCGCCGTGTTCCATCACCAGGATCACGTCCGCGTCCCGGATCGTCGACAGCCGGTGCGCGATCACGAACGACGTCCGGCCCTGGCGCAGTGTGTTCATCGCCCGCTGGATCAGCACCTCGGTGCGGGTGTCCACCGAGCTGGTCGCCTCGTCCAGGATCAGGATGCTGGGCTCGGCCAGGAACGCCCGGGCGATCGTGATCAGCTGCTTCTCGCCGGCCGACACGTTCGAGCCCTCCTCGTCGATCACCGTGTCCATGCCGTCGGGCAGCGACCGGACGAAGCGGTCCACGTGTGCCGCCGACGCCGCCTCGGCCACCGATTCCGGCGTCGGGTGGTCCGCGCCGTACGCGATGTTGTCGTGGATCGTGCCGCCGAAGAGCCAGGTGTCCTGCAGCACCATGCCGATGTGCTCGCGCAGTTCCTCGCGCGGCATCGAGGCGATGTCGACGCCGTCCAGGGTGATCCGCCCGCTGGTGACGTCGTAGAAGCGCATCAGCAGGTTGACCAGCGTCGTCTTGCCCGCGCCGGTCGGGCCCACGATGGCCACCGTCTGCCCCGGTTCCACCGCCAGCGACAGGTTGTCGATCAGCGGCCGGTCCGGCAGGTAGCGGAACGACACGTCCTCGAACGCGATCCGGCCGCGCACGGTGTCGCCGAGCACCGGGCCCGGCGGCTCGGCGGACTGCTCCGGCGCGTCCAGCAGCGCGAACACCCGTTCCGCCGAGGCCACCCCGGACTGCACCAGGTTCGCCATGCTGGCCACCTGGGTCAGCGGCTGGCTGAACTGCCGGGAGTACTGGATGAACGCCTGCACGTCGCCCAGCGACAGCGAACCCGAGGCCACCCGCAGCCCGCCGACGACTGCCACCAGCACGTAGTTCACGTTGCTGATGAACATCATGGCCGGCTGGATCAGGCCCGAGATGAACTGGGCGCGGAAGCTGGACGCGTACAGCTTGTCGTTGTGCTCGCGGAAGACCTCCGCCGCCTCGTGCTCGCGGCCGAAGACCTTGACCAGCGAATGGCCGGTGAACATCTCCTCGATGTGGCCGTTGAGCCGCCCGGTGGTCGCCCACTGCGCCACGAACTGCGGCTGGGACCGCTTGCCGATCCGGGTCGTGACCCAGACCGACACCGGCACGGTGACCAGCGCGATCAACGCCAGCAGCGGCGAGATCCAGAACATCACGGCCAGGACGCCGATGATGGTCAGCAGGCTCGTGACGAGCTGGCTGAACGTCTGCTGCAACGTCTGCGCGATGTTGTCGGTGTCGTTGGTCGCCCGGCTCAGCACCTCGCCGCGCGGCTGCTGGTCGAAGTAGGACAGCGGCAGCCGGGACAGCTTCGCCTCGACCTGCTCGCGCAGCCGGGACACGGTCGCCTGCACCACCGTCGCGGTCAGCCGGCCCTGGAACACCCCGAAGGCCCACGCCGCCACGTAGAGCGCGAGCACCCAGAGCAGCACGTGCCCGAGCCGGGTGAAGTCGACGCCCTGGCCGGGGATCACGTCCATCGAGGCCAGCATGTCGGCCCGGTTGGTCTCGCCCTCGGCGCGCAGCCGTTCGACGATCTCCGCCTTGCTGGCCCCGGCCGGCAGGCCCTTGCCCACGATGCCGTCGAAGATGATGTCGGTGGCGTGCCCGAGCAGGCGCGGGGCGATCACCGACAGCGTCACGCTGGTGATGCCGAGCAGCAGCACCACGCCGACCAGCACCCGCTGCGGGTGCAGCATCCGCAGCAGCCGCTTGCTGGAACCCTTGAAATCCTGCAACTTCTCGGTGGGCATCTGGCCGGCCATCATGCGGGCCGCGGGCCCGCCCATCGGCGGTCCGCCAGGCCTGCGAACAGGCGCGGTCATGCTGTTCCTCCCAAACGAAGAAGCCGGACCAAAACGCGATCATGACGCTCGCTTCGCTCGGTCATGCCGCGGCCTCCTGCTCCGTGAGCTGAGAAAGAACGATTTCCCGGTACGTCGGGTTGCCGTCCATGAGTTCGCTGTGGGTGCCCGTCCCGACGACCGATCCGTTGTCCAGCACCACGATCCGGTCGGCGTCGCGGATCGTGCTGACCCGCTGCGCCACGATCACCACGGTGGCGTCGGCGATGTGGGCGGTCAGCGCCGACCGCAGCGCCGCGTCCGTGGCGTAGTCCAGCGCCGAGAACGAGTCGTCGAAGAGGTAGATCTCCGGCCGGTGCACCAGCAGCCGGGCGATCGCCAGCCGTTGCCGCTGGCCGCCCGAGACGTTCGTGCCGCCCTGGGCGATCGGCGCCGCCAGCCCACCCTCCATCCGCTCGACGAAGTCGCGGGCCTGCGCCACCTCGAGCGCGGTCCACAGCTGCTCGTCGGTGGCGTCCGGGTTGCCGTACCGCAGGTTCGAGGCGACGGTGCCGCTGAACAGGTACGGCTTCTGCGGCACCAGCCCGACCGTGCGGGACAGCAGCGCCGGGTCGAGCTCCCGCACGTCCACCCCGTCGACCAGCACGGTGCCACCGGTCGCGTCGAACAGCCGGGGCACCAGGTTGAGCAGCGTGGTCTTGCCGCTGCCCGTACTGCCGATGACCGCGGTGATCTCGCGCGGCCGGGCGGTCAGGTTGATGCCGCTGAGCACCGGCGCCTCGGCGCCCGGGTAGTGGAAGTCGACGCCGCGCAGCTCCAGGAAGCCGTGCCGGGGCAGCTCGGTCACCGGCCGCGGGGCGATCACCACGCTCGACGGCAGGACGAGCACCTCGTCGATCCGCTCGGCGCAGACCTCGGCGCGCGGGATCATCACGAACATGAAGGTGGCCATCATGATCGCCATCAGGATCTGCATGAGATAGCTGAGGAACGCGGTCAGCGCGCCGATCTGCATCGAGCCGTCGTCGATCCGGTGCCCGCCGAACCACAGCACCGCCACGCTGGAGGCGTTCACCAGCAGCATCACGGTCGGGAACATCAGCGCCATCAGCCGGCCGACCCGCAGCGAGACGTCGGTCAGCTCGGCGTTGGCGACACCGAAGCGGGCCTGCTCGCGGTCGTCGCGGACGAACGCGCGGATCACCCGGATGCCGGTGATCTGCTCGCGCATCACCCGGTTGACCTTGTCGATGCGCACCTGCATGGTGCGGAACAGCGGCCGCATCCGGATGATGATCAGCGCGACCACGCCGACCAGCACCGGCACCACGACCAGCAGCAGCGAGGAGAGCGGCACGTCCTGGCGCAGCGCCAGCAGGATGCCGCCGACACACATGATCGGCGCGGAGACCATCAGCAGGAACGTCATCAGCACCAGCATCTGGACCTGCTGGACGTCGTTGGTGGTGCGGGTGATCAGCGACGGCGCGCCGAACTGCCCGACCTCGCGGGCCGAGAAGCCGAGCACCTTGTCGAAGATGGCACCCCGGATGTCGCGGCCGACGGCCATGGCGGTCCGCGCGCCGAAGTAGACGGCGGCCACCTGGGCGGCGATCTGCACCAGCGTGATGCCGAGCATCTCGAGGCCGACCATCATCACGTAGTCGGTGTCGCCGGGCACCACGCCGTTGTCGATGATGTCGGCGTTCAGGGTGGGCAGATAGAGCGTGGCGAGCGTGGCGACGAACTGGAAGAACACCACCAGCAGAATCTCGTTCCGGTACGGCTGGAGCCGCGCGCGCAGAAGTCGGACAAGCACCGGTCAGACACCCCCGTGGGTCTGGTCAGGTCGGGCGGCGATCAGCGGGATCACCGCTTCGGACGTGCCGTCGGTGACCACCAGCAGCCCGTCGAGCAGCAACGACACCAACTCGTCGCCGTCGACGCGGCGGTCACCGAACGGGCCGTAGGTATTCGCTCCGCAGAAGAGCAGAACGAGCCGGGCCACCTCGGCCGGCTCGCGGCGCAGCTGCCCGGCGTCCGGCTCGATGAGGGCGGCGAGCCCGGCGAGCAGCTGCTCCCGGGCCCGGTTCATCCGCGCGACCCCCTCGGGATCGCCGGCGTGGTGGGCGAGCCGGGCCGCGTGCAGCAACCGGGCGTTGCCGGCAAACCGGTTGCCGATCAGCGTCGCGGCGGCCGACAACCGGGCCCGCAGATCCAGCCGCCGATCGATGGCGGCGATCGCCTCGAGGGTGGGCGTGGGGTCGAAGGCCTGAGTGATCGCCGCGACCAGCAGCGACCGCTTGTCCGGGAAGACGCCGAAAATGGTGCCCTCGGCGACCCCGGCGGCCTGGGCGATCTGCCTGGTGCTGACGTCGAGCCCATGCTCGTGCAGCAACGGCAGGGTGGCGGCGATGAGCGCGGCACGCCGATCCTCGGGGGCCATGGCGGGCACCCGTCGGCGTCGCGGACTCTGTGCGGAGGTCACCCGGGGAAGACTAATGAGCGAGCACTCACTCAGCCACTGAATATTTTGTCGTGGGCTCGGAGTCGGTATTCCCTCGGCGTATACTCTCAGCGTATAGTCCTCCGCATGACGGTGCCGCTGACCCTTCTCGGGCTGCTCGAACGCGAGCCCAGCCATGGCTACGACCTCAAGCGCGACTACGACGCCTATTTCGGCCGGGGCAAGCCGCTCTCCTTCGGCCAGGTCTACGCGACCCTGTCCCGCCTCGCCCGCGACGGCAAGGTCGTGATCAGCGACCTGGAGCCCGGCGGGGGACCCGACCGCAAGCGGTATGTCATCACCGATCTCGGCGCCACCGAGGTGGACGCCTGGCTGAGCGAGCCGGTCGCCGCCGAGCCGCATCTGCAGACCGTGCTCTTCGCCAAGGTCACCCTGGCGCTCATGCTCGGCCGTAACGCCGAGGCCTATCTCGACACCCAGCGCGCCGCCCACCTGCGGCGGATGCGTGAGCTCACCGAGATCAAGCGCGCCGGCAGCCTGGTCGACGCCCTGCTCGCCGATCACGGCCTGTTCCACCTGGAGGCGGACCTGCGCTGGATCGATCTGACCGCCGCCCGGCTCGAGGCCCTGGCCAAGGAGGTCCACCCATGACGATCATCGAGGCGCGCGACGTGGTGCTGTCGTTCGGCGAGACGCCCGCGCTGCGCGGCGCCGATCTTGCCGTCGCCGAGGGGGAGCTGCTGGCCATCATGGGCTCGAGCGGCTCCGGTAAGTCCACCCTGCTGCACTGCCTCGCCGGCATCCTGGTGCCCGACGCCGGCGAGATCCGCTTCGCGGGCCGGCGGGTGGATCAGCTCGGCGAGACCGACCGCAGCAGCCTGCGCCGGGACAAGTTCGGCTTCGTGTTCCAGTTCGGCCAGCTCGTCCCGGAGCTCAGCGCGCAGGAGAACGTCGCCCTGCCGCTGCTGCTCAACGGGGTGCGCCGGGCCGCCGCGGTGGCCGAGGCCCGGTCCTGGTTCGGCCGCCTCGGTCTCGACGGGCTGGCGGAACGGCGCTCCGGCGAGCTCTCCGGCGGCCAGGCCCAGCGGGTCGCGCTCGCCCGCGGGCTGGTGGCCCGGCCGCGGGTGCTGTTCGCCGACGAGCCGACCGGCGCGCTCGACTCGCTCACCGGCGAGCACGTCATGGACCTGCTGGTCGGCGCCGCCCGCGAGCAGGGCACCACGGTTGTGCTGGTCACCCACGAGGCCCGGGTCGCGGCGTACGCCGATCGGGAGGTCGTGGTGCGCGACGGCAGGGTGCACTCGCTCGCCGCCGAGGCGATCGCATGATCCGCTTCGGGCTGCGGCTCACCCTGGCCGGTGGCCGGGAGGCACTGGTACGCCTGACGGTCATCGCGCTGGCGGTCGCCCTGGGAGTGGCGATGCTGCTGTTCGCGCTCACCGGGCTGCACGGCGTCACGAGCCAGAACGACCGGTACGGCTGGGCCAACTCGGCGAACCAGCCCGGCGCCGAGCGGGGCGCCGATCCACTGTGGTGGCAGTTGCGGGTGGACGGCTTCGAGCGGCGTACCGTCGGTCGGGTTGATCTCGCCGCGACCGGCCCGCGGTCGCCGGTGCCGCCGGGCCTGCCCCGGCTGCCCGGCCCGGGGGAGTATTACGCGTCGCCGGAGCTGGCGAAGCTGATCGCCGCCACCCCGGCCGCCGAGCTGGCCGACCGCTTCCCCGGCCGCCGCCTGGCCGGCACGATCGGCCCCGCGGCGCTGCCGGCCCCGAACTCCCTGGTGGCCGTCGTCGGGTACGACCCCGCGGAGCTGTCGCGGCGGCCCGGCGTCGCCCGGGTCGGCACCCTCGCGACCACCGCGCCGACCCACTGCCCGTACGGCTGCTGGGCCGGCATCCCGACCGCCGGCCTGCAGCTCATCCTGTCGGTGGTGGCGGCGGCGCTGATCTTCCCGCTCTTCATCCTGATCGGTACGGCCACCCGGCTCGCCGCCACCCGCCGGGAGCAGCGGTTCGCGGCGATGCGGCTGGTCGGCGCGACCCCGGCGCAGGTCTCCGTGGTCTCCGCCGTCGAGGCCACCGTTTCCGCACTCGCCGGCACCGCCCTGGGCTTCCTGCTGTTCTTCGCCCTGCGCGGCACCCTCGCCGCGATCCCGCTGACCGGCGCGCCGCTGTTCCCCGCGGACCTGGCGCTCGGCCCGGTGACCGCGCCGGCCGTGGCGCTGGGCGTGCCGCTGCTGGCGGTGCTCGCGGCCCGGTTCGCCCTGCGCCGGGTGCGGATCTCCCCGCTGGGCGTCACCCGCCGGGTCACCCCACGGCCGCCGCGTGTGTGGCGGCTGATCCCGCTCGTCGCCGGGCTCGCCGAGCTGGCCTACTTCGTCGGCCGCCGGCCGCCGGGCACGAACGCGCAGATCATGGCCTTCCTCCCGGGCATCTTCGTCATCATGATCGGCCTGCTGGTGGCCGGGCCGTGGCTGACCATGGCCGGCTCCCGGCTGATCGCCGCGCGGGCCCGGCGGCCGGCCTCGCTGATCGCCGCGCGCCGGCTCGCCGACGATCCCCGGGCGGGCTTCCGCTCGGTCAGCGGCCTGGTGCTCGCGCTCTTCGTGACCAGCGTCGCGGTCGGCGTGATGGGCTCGATCGCCGCCGAGCAGAACGTGCCGGCCCGGTCGCCGAGCGCCGCCTCGCTGGTCACGCTCTTCCGCGACGAGCGGGCCGCGCCGGCCGGCGATCCGGTGCCGGCCGCGCTGCGCGGCCAGCCGGGCGTGCTCGCGAACGCGGTGACCCGGGTGCCGCCGGCGAACCTGGCGCCGCCGGCGGACCCGATCGGCAACTGGGGCTGGCCGAGCTCGCTGGCCGCGTGCGCCGATCTCGCCCGGATCCCGGCCGCCGGCCGGTGCGCGCCCGGCGCCCGGACCGCCTGGGTGTGGCCCGGACTGCTGGGCCCGGACGACTGGACCGGGGTCTGGCCGACCGCCGACGTCGACCCGGCCACGCTGCCCGCGCTGCGCGCCCAGGCGATCGTGACCCGGACGGACGGCTCGGTCACCGCGCTCGAGACGGCCCGCACCACCCTGCAGCTCGCCCACCCGATGCTCTACTCGCCGTATTCCGAGGTCGAGTTCCGGGCGGAATCCGCGCGGGTCTTCGAGGGCTGGAAGCGGCTGGCGAACGTGGTGATCCTGGCGAGCCTGGCCATCGCCGGGTGCAGCCTGGCGGTGAGCGTCGCGGGCGGGCTGAGCGAGCGCAAGCGCCCGTTCAGCATGCTGCGGCTGACCGGGGTGCCGCTCGGCACGCTGCGCCGGGTGGTGGCGCTGGAGAGCGTGACGCCGCTGGTGATCGCCTCGGTGGTCGCGCTGGCCGCGGGGCTGCTGGCCGCGCATCTGTTCCTGACCGCCCAGATGGAGCTGTCGCTGAGCCCACCGACGATCTCGTTCTATGCCATCGTGGTCGGCGGGCTCGCGGCGTCCCTCGCCGTGATCGCCTCCACGATGCCGCTGCTGCGCCGGATCACCGGCCCGGAGGCGGCCCGCAACGAGTGAGGACACACCTGTGCAGGACGACCGGATCGGCCCGCCCCTGCTCGGCGGGGAACGCGAGACAGTGCGCGCGTTCCTGGACTACCACCGGGCGACGCTGGCCATGAAGTGCCAGGGTCTGTCCGACGAGGAACTGCGGCAACGCTCGATGCCGCCGTCGACGCTGACCCTGCTGGGCCTGGTCCGGCACCTGGCCGAGGTCGAGCGCACCTGGTTCCGCCGGGTGATCAACGGCGAGGACATCCCGCTGCGCTGGTCAGCCGACGGCGACTTCCAGGCTGCGTACGACGGCTCGGCGTCCACCCGGGCCGAGGCGTTCGGGGCGTGGCAGGAGGAGGTCGAGCATGCCCGCCGGATCGAGCAGGCGGCGGAATCACTCGACGTGACGGGCTACCAGCCGCGGTGGGGCGAGCACGTCTCGCTGCGCCTGGTGCTGCTACACATGATCCACGAGTACGCCCGGCACAACGGCCACGCGGACTTCCTGCGCGAGGGCATCGACGGCGAGGTGGGCGCCTGAACCGGCCGCCCTGAGCCGGCCGCTCACGGCAACTCTGAGCTGGCCCCTGCTGTGCGACCGGAGCCCGCCTCTTCACCCCGGCCCGCGGGATCGTGGTGCTGTCCGGGCGGGTGCCCGTGTGCGAGGCTGACGCCATGGGACGCGTGGTGACCTGGGCTCGGACCGTCGGCGTGGCGGGTGCGCTGATCCTCGGCTGGCTCGGCTCGGCTGCCGCCGTACGGGTGAGCGGTTTTCCCGGGCCGCCCGCCGAGGCCGACGCAGTGGCCGCCGCGGTCACCGCGATCGGGCGGCAGCCGATCGACACTCCCGGGCCCGTGGTGGTCTGCGACTACTTCTGCCCCGACGCCACCGGCGAAGGGGTGGTCTCCTACGACTCGGAGCCGGAACGCACGGACGTGGTCGCGGTGACCTACCACCTGCGCGGGACCGGGGCGGCCGCGGTCGAGGCGGCCGCGCGCAGCCGGCTCGCCGCGCAGGGCTGGCGGGCGGCGCCGCGCGGTGACCTCACCCGCGGCGGGCTGGTGGTCGGGCTGCAGGTCAGGGACACCCCGGACGGCGCCGAGGCGATCGTCGTCGCGGCCAAGGCCACCCCGGTCGGCGCGAAGGTGCTGGCCGTGGCCGGGTTCCTGCTCGGTGCGGCGCTCGGCTGGCTGCTGGTGCGGGCCGCGGACCGGCGGTTCCGCCGGCACAGCCCGGCGCGGCGTGCGCTGATCGGGATCCCCGCAGTGGTGGCCACCGCGGTGACGCTGGGGTACGCCACCCTGGCGGTCATGTTCGTCCTGCACAGCGGGCCGCAACCGGCGGGCGTGGAGCTCGCCGAGTTCGTGCTCACGGTCTTCCCGTCCCTGGCGCTCGGGGTGGGCGCGGCCGCGGCGCTGGCGCTGACCCTGGTCGCGCTGCCGCCGCGCCGAGGACCGGCTGGTCTGCGGCTCACCCCGCCGGTCGGGCACACTGGTGACCATGGTGCAGCCAGGTCCTGACCCGGACAACTACCCGCCGATCGACCCGACCGAGCCCGTGCCGGACGACCCGGGCGAGCTGTCCCCGGACACCCCGGAAACCCTGCCGCCGGCCCCGGTCGAACCGATGCCGGGCCCGGACGACCCGGGCAACGTGCCGGACGGCGGCACCGTTCCCGAGCCCGCCTGAGCAAACCGACGGCCCGGCCGGGCGATCGGCCGGGCGCTGTCCTGCCGGGCGGCGCCGTGCCGAGCCGGCCTGAGCAGAGTGACGGCCCGGCCGAGTGGTCGGCCGGGCCGTTGTGCCGTCGGGTCAGCCGATCAGCGAGCGGATGATCACGATGGCCAGGAAGACGATGATGAACGCCAGGTCGATCGACATCCCGCCGAGGCGCAGCGGCGGGACCAGCCGGCGGACCGGGGCGAGGATCGGTTCGGTCACCGCGAAGACCCCGGCCGAGAGCCGGGAGCGCACCGAGCCGTACGCGGACGGGCCGGCCAGCGTCACCGCCCAGTCGAGCACCGCGCGGACGATCAGCAACACCTGCACCAGCAGCAACACCAGGCTCACGATGGTGAGCACAAGACCCATGAGACCTCCCAAGCCGGACGGGCGTGCTCTCCACTATGCGGCTTTTGCCGGTGAATTCGTTGAGTGCTGGCTGTGATTCTGCTCGATAAGCTGCCGGCATGTACGCGATCGATCTTGGTGACGGCGCCGAGCTGCGCCCGCTGGAGCCGTGGCAGGCGGCGGAGTTCCTGGCCCACATGGACCGGGCCCGGGAGAGCGTGGACCCGTGGATCCCCTGGGCGGAACGCAGCACCGACCTGGAGTCCGCGACGGCCACCCTGCAGCGCTACGCCGACAACGCCGCCGCCGACCGCGCCCGCCTGCACGGCATCTGGCTCGCCGGGACGCTCGTCGGCGGCGCAATGTTCGTGCACTTCGACGCGGTCGCCGGCACGTGTGAGGTGGGCTGCTGGCTGGAGCCCGCGGGCCGGGGCCACGGCCTGATCACCCGGTCGGTGCGCCTGCTGATCGACTGGGCGATGGACGTCCGCGGCATGTACCGGGTCGAGTGGCAGTGCCGCCCCGACAACGTGGCCAGCGCCAACGTCGCCCGCCGGCTGGGCATGCGGCTCGACGGGGTGCGGCGCGGGGAGTTCCTCTTCCACGGCGTACGGCACGACACCCAGGTGTGGTCGCTGATCGCCCCGGACCGCGGCTAGCGTCCGACGGTCGCCGGGGCGCCGGCCGGGGCCGCCGGGACGGGTGAGCGGCGCCGGGGCCGGCGCCGGATGACCCACTCGGCGACCAGCAGGTTGATCACCCAGGCGGCGTTCATCAGCACGGCCCGGGTGCCGACGCCCGGCTGGCCCAGCAGCAGCATCCACGGCAGGAGCGTGAACACCTGGGTGCCGGCGCCCAGGCCGATCGCGTACGCGCGGATCATCCAGGCGCGGTGCCGGACGATGTCGCGCCTGCGGATCGCCACGACGCTGAGCACGATCGCCGCGGCCATCACCGCGCCGAAGCCGAGCCGGGAGATGCCGAGGACGCCGAACCGGGCGCCGTCGCTCACCGGCAGCGGGTAGTACAGGGTCATCCAGATGCCGGACAGCGCGGCGACGATCCCGCACAGGGCCAGCACCCGGCCGGCGAGCCGGTGCCAGCGGGGCCGGCGCCGGCGCAGCCCGCGATGGAACTGGAACGCGCCCAGCAGGCAGAACAGGCTGGCGCCGATGATGTGCGCGACGACCGGCAGCGGCACGGCGAAGAACCGCTCGTTGGCCGGCGTGACCGCGGCGCCGGCGGTCAGCTGGGTCACCCGGGAGGCGCCGGCGATCACCGGTACGGCGCTGAGCACGAGCAGCCCCACGGTCACTCGCCGGTCGGTGCGGGAAGCGGGTTTCGTCATGACCCGATCGTGCCGAGCGGGGCGCGCCCGCCCATCCGTCCCAGGTCCGGTCACCCGGCCGTACTTTCGGCGGGGTCAGCGCCCGTGCACCCGGTGCGTCTCGTACGCCCAGATCGCGATCTCCACCCGGTTCCGCGCCTGCAGCTTGTTCATCAGGCTGGTGACGTGGGTCTTCACCGTGCTGAGCGTGATGTGCAGCTCGGCCGCGATCTCGGCGTTGGTGCGCCCGCGGGCCACCGCCGCCAGGACCTGCTCCTCGCGGTCGGTCAGCGAGTCGATCGGCTGCGTCGCCGCGGCCGGCCCGGAGCTGGCGAAGGTCCGCAGCAGCCGGGCGGTGATGCTCGGCGCGATCAGGGCCTCCCCGTCGGCTGCGGCGTGCACGGCCTGGGCCAGCATCACCGTCCCGGCGTCCTTGAGCAGGAACCCCCGGGCGCCGGCGCGCAGCGCGGCGTAGACGTACTCGTCGAGGTCGAAGGTCGTGATGACGATGACGGCGAGCGGGTCCGGCACGTCCGGGCCGGCCAGCGCGCGGGTCGCCGCGATGCCGTCGACGCCGGGCATCCGGATGTCGAAGAGGCACACGTCCGGGCGCAGGTGCCGGGCCAGCTCGACGGCCCGCTGCCCGTTGGCCGCCTCGCCGATCACCTCGATGCCGGGCTGCGAGTTGAGGATCATCGTGAGCCCGGTCCGGACGATCTCCTGGTCGTCGGCGACCACCACCCGGATGCTCACGCCGCGGAGCCGCTGCGGGGCAGCACGGCGGTGACCGTCCAGCCCCGGTCCGGTCCGGGCCCGGCCTCGCAGGTGCCGCCGAGCAGGCCGGCCCGCTCGGCCATCCCGATCAGCCCGTAACCGGTGGGCCGGGTCGCCCGCGGCCCGCTGCCGTCGTCGGTGACCTGGAGCCGGACCGAGGTGGGATCGGTGCTGACCCGGACCTGGATCCGGCCGGCGTGCCGGGCGTGCCGCCGGGCGTTGGTGACCGACTCCTGGGCGATCCGGAAGATCGCCGTGCGCACCGGGGCGGGCAGGTCAGCGAGGTCGCCGGTGATGTCCACCTCGACCGGCGGCCCGGCCCGGCCCTGGCCGGCCAGCGCGGTCAGGTCGGCCAGCCCGGGATCGGGGGCCGGCGCCGTGGGCGGGTCGTGCCGCAGCACCCGGACCATGCCGCGCATCTCGGCCAGCGCCCGGGACGCCTCGGCCTCGATCACGCGCAGCGCGTCCGTGGCCGCCGCCGGGTCGGTCGGCGCGGTGGCCAGCCCGGCCTGGGCCCGGATCGCCATCGCCGACACGTGGTGCGCCACGGTGTCGTGCAGGTCGCGGGCCAGCCGTTCGCGTTCCAGCAGCTTGACCTGCTCCAGCTCGCGCTGCCGGGCGCGGGCCCGCCAGCGCAGCGCCAGCCCCAGCGCCCCGGTGCAGGACAGGATCGCGAACCCGGCGCCCAGGTCGGCCACCCCGAGCTGCCCGGCCGCCGCGCCGAGCCCGACCTTGCCCAGGATCACCGCCGCCCCCAGCACGATCTCGCGGCCGGAACCCCAGCGCAGCAGGGCGTACGGCAGGATCAGCAGAAAGGCGATCGAGTACGTCTCCAGCGTGGCGCCCGGGAACACCACCGGGGCGAGCCCGCTCACCCCGAAGCCGATCGTGATCATCAGCAGCGGCCGGGTCCGGCGCCACAGCAGGGTCGGGATCAGCGCGAGGACCAGGCCCGCCGACACGACCCGCCAGGGCAGCTCGGGCCGGAGCAGGGCCTCGAGCACGGCGAGCGGCACGAGCACGGCGACGAGCGCCCAGTCCCGCCACACCCGCGTCGGCGGGTGCGGTGGGCGGGGCTCGTCCCAGACCGAGCGGAGCAGGTCGTGCACCCGCTGATCGTACGAGAGGGGCCCGGCCACCACGTCGTACCAAAGGACTACTCAGGGCACGATGATCTGGATGCCGGCCCGGGCCGGGCCGTCCAGCGCGGCCAGGGCCGCCGCGGCGTCGGGCAGCGCGAGCTCACCGGTGATCAGCTCGGCGGGGCGCAGCGCGCCGGTCTCCACCAGCGGCAGCAGTTCCTGGTACGCGTGCGCCGGCATCCCGTGGCTGCCGAGCAGTTCCAGCTCGTGCGCGACGACAAGCTCCATCGGTACGGTGGGCCGCCCGCTGACCGCCGGCAGCAGACCGACCTGCACATGCCGTCCGCGCCGGCGCAGCCCCTCGACGGAGGCGGTGAGCGTGACCTGGCTGCCGAGCGCGTCGAGCGAGAGATGCGCCCCGCCCCCGGTGATCTCCCGCACCAGATCGGCTGTCGACCCGCCCGGGGACGCGGCGTTGACGACGGCGGTGGCGCCCAGCCGCCGGGCCAGCGCCAGCGCGTCGGCCGAGACGTCCACCGCGACCACCCGTGCCCCCGCCGCCACGGCGATCATCACCGCGGACAGCCCGACGCCGCCGCACCCGTGCACGGCCACCCATTCGCCCGCCCGGGCCCGGCCCTGGTGCACCACCGCCCGGAACGCCGTCGTGAACCGGCACCCCAGCGTCGCCGCCGCCGCGTAGTCGACCCCGGCGCCCAGCCGTACCAGATTGGTTTCCGCCCGGGGCACCACGACGAGGTCGGCGAACGATCCCCAGTAGGTGAAGCCGGGCTGTTCCTGCCGGTGGCAGACCTGCTGGTCACCGGCCAGGCAGGCCGGGCAGCGCCCGCACGCGCAGACGAACGGCGCGGTGATGCGCTCGCCCACCTGCCAGTCGCGGACGCCCGCGCCGACGGCGGCGATCCGGCCGGCGAACTCGTGGCCCGGCACGTGCGGCAGCCGGATGTCCGGGTCGTGCCCGCGCCAGCCGTGCCAGTCGCTGCGGCACAGCCCGGTCGCCCGCACCGCGACCACCACCCCGCCGGGCGGCGGGGCGGGGTCGGGCACCTCGCGGAGCTCGGGCAGCTCGCCGAACCGTTCGTAGATCACCGCACGCATGGCCTCATCGTCGCAGCCGGCCGTACGAGTCGAGGGTGCGCAGGGCCTGCAGGGTGACCATGCCGCGCCAGGCCAGGCGGGCCGCGGCGCTCGGCGGCGCCCAGGCCAGCGGCCAGCCACCGTCCGGCTGCTGGGCCCGCAGCAGGTGGTCGAGGTGGCCGTTGAGCTGGGCTTCGGTGAACAGCGACCGCCAGCGGGAGTCCGCGGCCGGGGCGAAATGCAGGGGGGTCAGGCCGTACCCGTCGGACTCGGGGTCGAGGTGGAACATCGACGCGGTCATGAGGCGTTCGGCCACCACGGCCACCTGCTTGTCCGCCCGGTCCCGGTCGGGCACGTGCGCCAGGAAACCGAACACCTCCAGGATCGCGTGCACGTCCTCGGGCGGCGGGCCGTTCTCCAGCGCCGCCCAGCAGTAGCGGGTGGCCGCGTCGCGCCACGGGTGCGCGAAGTCCAGCTGGTACAGCAGCCCCGCCAGCCCCGCGGTCGGGTTCAGCCCCGGCGCGTACGTCCAGTCGCTCAGATGCTCGGCCCGGGGGTAGGACTCGATGACCGGGGCGGCCAGCGAGACCGCCCCGTCGACGGCCACGCTCTGCAGGAAGCCGGCCGCGCCCGCCAGCAGCCGCTGATCGGTGGTGCGGGCGGCGACCAGGGTCTGCAGGGCGACCTCCACGTCCAGCGGCAGGCTGGCCGGGCAGCACTTGTCCGGCTCCAGTCCGTGGCCGAAGCCGCCGTCGGCGTTCCGGTAGCCGCGCAGCGCGTCGACGACCCCGGTGGCCGGCGCGTCGTGGAAGAGGGTGTCGAACAGGCGCTGCTCCAGCAGCCGGGCCTCGGCCCGGAGGAACCGCTCGGCGGCGGCGAAGACGTCATCCATGGTCGCAGCCTAGGAAGGCAACGACCCCGGCGTCTTGAACGAATCGGACCCCGGGTCAGTGGTACTTCAGCTCGCCGGCCGTGATCGGCACGGTCAGCCTGTTCTCCTCCGGCGCCAGCGGGCAGAGCCACTGGTCGTCGTACGCGCAGCTCGGGTTGTAGAGGTAGTTGAAGTCCAGCAGCACCCGGGTGCGGGAGACCATCTCCACGCCGCGACCGTGGGTGCCCTTCACCGTGTCGGTCAGGTAGCGCCCGCCGCCGTACGACTGCGGGCCGCAGGTCGTGTCGCGGACCGGCAGGAACAGGCCGCCGCCGTACGCGGCCAGCCACCACAGCGACAGCGCGCCCCACGGGGTGTCCAGGATGCCCACCCGGTCGTAGCGGCACACGCCGTCCGGGCCGCCGGTGTCGATCTCGATCTCGCCGGGCGCCGGGCGCAGCTCCACCTCGGCGCGGAACTCGTCGGCCGGCGGGAAGTAGACCAGCCCCTCGAAGTCGCCGGTGCTGGGCACAGGGGACTGGGGGTGGTACGCGAACAGCTCGTCACGCCGGGCGCGGAAGTCGGAGAGGTCGGACGCGGTCAGGTAGATCCGGGCCACCGCCGCGCGGTAGTCGGCGAGTTCGAGTGCCTGCACGACGACCACCGTATCGCGCAGGCCTTGAGTGGATCTTGTGGTTCGTCCTACGCTCGAAAGGTCGGCGCATTGAAACGTTTAAATGCGTTGATTGCCAGCCCCGCGCACCTCCCCCCACCGAGGAGAACCGCATGGCCAAGTCCCTATCCCCTCATGTCCGCAGGCCGTTGCTGATCGCCGCCGCCCTCCTGCTCCTGCCCGCGGCCCCGGCCGCCGCGGCGACTCCCGTTCCCCGGGCCGCTGCGCTGGTCACCACCCCGGTCAGCCTGGCCGGCGCGCACTGGATCTGGTACGCCGAGGGCGACCCGGCCACCAGCGCACCCGCCGCGACCCGCTACCTGAGCCGGACGTTCACCGCCCCGGCCGGACCCTGGACCGACGCCCAGCTGGTCGTCACCGGGGACGACACGGTGGACGTCTGGCTCAACGGCAGCTATCTGGCCGGCTCGGCCCGGGTCGCCGACTCCTGGAAGAGCGCCCGCTACGTCGACCTGGCCGCCGCCCTCAAGGCCGGCAGCAACACCCTGACGATCGCCGCGCGCAACACCGGCGTGGGTCCGGCCGGCGTGCTCGGCCGGGTCCGTGTCGCCGCCGCCCAGGGCGTCGTCGACCTGGTCACCGACGGTTCCTGGCAGGCGGCGAACTCGGTGCCGCAGACCTGGACCGCCGCCAAGGACCTCGGCGCGTACGGCAGCGGGCCGTGGCGCAGCGACGTCGGGGCACCGGACCCGGCCGCCGGCTCGCCGGTCACCCTCGCCGGCCTGACCACCGAGCGCCGGACCAACCCGGTCGGGCTGGACGCGGCCAAGCCGCGCTTCGGCTGGCGGCTGGTCTCCACCGCCAACGGCCAGATCCAGGGCCGCTACCAGGTCACCGTCGGCACCGCCGCCGGCGGCGCGGACGTCTGGGACAGCGGCCAGGTGGCCTCCGGGCAGAGCGTGGACATCGGGTACGGCGGCCCCGCGCTGGCCAGCAACCGCACGTACCACTGGCGGGTGCGGGTCTGGGACGCCCAGGGCCGGCCCAGCCCGTGGAGCGCGCCGGCCCGGTTCGACACCGGACTGTTCGCCCCGGCCACCGAATGGCAGGCGGACTTCATCGGCGGCCCGGTCACCGCCGGCCTCACCGGCGCCGAGTGGATCTGGTACCCCGAGGGCGACCCGGCCGTCACCGCCCCGGCCGCCCAGCGGTTCTTCCGCCGCACCTTCGAGCTGGCCGCCGTCGCCAAGTCGACGCTGGTGGTCACCGGCGACGACACCGCCGACGTGTGGGTCAACGGCGCCCGGGTCAGCACCTCGCGGCGGGTCACCGACTCGTGGAAACGGGCCACCACTGTGGACGTCACCGCGCAGCTGCGGGCCGGCGCCAACACGATCGCGATCGCCGCGACCAACAGCACGGAGGGCCCGGCGAGCGTGGTCGCCAAGCTGACCGGCGGCGCCACCACGGTGGCCACGGGCGGCGCGTGGAAGGCCGCCCAGTCCGGCCCGTCGGGGTGGGAGCAGCCCGGCTTCGACGACGCCGCGTGGCCCGCCGCAAAGGTGACGGCGGCGTACGGCGCGGGCCCGTGGGGGACGCAGGTCACGGTGGCGAACCCGGCGCCGTACCTGAGCAAGGGGTTCAGCGTCGGCAAGCCGGTCGCCCGTGCCCGGCTCTTCGCGACCGCGCTCGGACTGCACGACACGTACCTCAACGGCGCGAAGGTCGGCGCCGAGCGGCTCGCTCCAGGTTGGACCGATTACGCCGATCGGTTGCAGTACCGGGCGTACGACGTGACGGCGAGCCTCAAGCAGGGCGGCAACACGCTGGGCGCGCTGGTCGGCAACGGCTGGTACTCCGGCAACATCGGCTTCGCCGGCAGCCAGCGGTACGGCACCTCGCCGTGGTACTCCGCGTTACTGTCCATCGAGTACACCGACGGGACGCGGGCCGACGTCCGTACCGATGGGTCGTGGTCCGCGACGACCAGCGTGATCGTCGCCGACGACCTGTACCACGGCGAGGATCAGGATGCCCGGATCCGGCCCGGTGACGGCACCGCCGTCACCGTCCGGACCGGCGCCCGGCCGCGGCTGGTCGCCCAGGTCGACCCGGGCGTCACCGTGCAGCAGCAGCTCAAGCCGAAGAGCCTCACCCAGCCGAAGCCCGGCGTGTGGATCGCCGACCTCGGGCAGAACTTCGCCGGCTGGAACCGGCTCACCGTCGCCGGCGCGGCCGGCACCCGGGTGACGCTGCGGCACGGCGAGATCCTGAACGCGGACGGCACGCTCTACACCGCGAACCTGCGGGCCGCCCAGGCCACCGACACCTTCACGCTCGCCGGGACCGGCGCGCCGGAGGTCTTCGAGCCGCATTTCACCGTGCACGGCTACCGGTACGTGGAGATCACCGGGATGACACCCACTGTGGACAGTCTGACGGGGCTCGCCGCGTGGACCGACGGGGCCGAGACGGGCACGTTCACCACCAACGATCCGCTGGTGAACCAGTTGCAGCACAACATCCTGTGGGGTGCGCGCTCGAACATGCTGTCGATTCCGACCGACTGCCCGCAGCGTGATGAGCGGCTCGGCTGGACCGGGGACATCGCCGCGTTCGGGGCGACGTCCACGTTCAACTTCGACACCCACGGGCTGCTCAGCAAGTTCGCCGACGACCTGGTCGACGCCCAGCGCGCCGACGGGGCCTTCACCGACGTGGCCCCGGCCGTGATCGACGGCGCGGGCAAGGCCGGCTGGGCGGACGCGGGGGTGATCGTGCCGTACACGGTGTGGCAACGGTACGGCGACCTGTCCGTTGTGGACAAGCACTTCGCGGCCATGGCGAAGTACGTCGACTACCTCCGCTCGACCGCGGGCGCCGACCTGATCCGGGATCACGAGACCTTCGGTGACTGGCTCAACGTCGACGACAACACCCCGAACGACGTGTCCAGCACGGCGTTCTTCGGCTGGTCGGCCCGGCTGCTCTCGCGGATGGCCGCGGCCACCGGGCGCACCGCCGAGGCGACCAGCTACGGCGCGCTCGCCGACCAGATCGCGGCGGCGTTCACCAGCCGTTTTGTCGCCGCGGACGGCACCGTGGGCAGCAACAGCCAGACCGGCTACGTGTTGGCGCTCGCCTTCGGCCTGGTGCCGCAGAACCGGGCGCAGGCGGTGGCGGACAAGCTCGCCGCCAAGGTGGCGTCGCGCAACGGGCACCTCTCGGTCGGCTTCATGGGCGTGGAGAACCTGCTGCCGGTGCTGGCCGCGCACGGGCACCTCGCCACGGCGTACCAGATCCTCCAGCAGCCGGACTATCCCGGCTGGGGCTACCTGAACTCGCGTGGCGCGACCACGATCTGGGAGCGCTGGGACGGGATTCGCACCGACGGCTCGTTGCAGGACGTGGGGATGAACTCGTTCAACCACTACGGCCTCGGCTCGGTGGGGGACTGGCTCTACCGCACGGTGGGCGGGGTGGCCCCGGCCGCGCCGGGCTACCGGCAGGTGCTGATCGCCCCGAAACCCGGCGGTACGGTCACCTCCGCGACCGCGGACCTGGCCACAGGGTACGGCCGGACGCGCTCGGAGTGGAGCCGCGCCGGCACCACCCTGACGCTGAAAGTGGTGGTTCCGCCGAACACCACGGCCATCGTGCAGGTGCCTGTGGCGTCGGGGGCCGCGGTTACCGCGCCCGCCGAAGCGGTGCCTCAGGGGCCGGCTTCCTACAGCTTGCCGTCAGGGAGTTACACGTTCACGGCTCAGGCGGGGTAGCTCGTCGCCTCGGTCGCCTTGAGGCTGGCCCACACCTCACGGCCGGGCTCGAGCCCCAGCTGCACGGCGGCCGCCGGCGTCACGTCGGCGGCCACCGTGACCGGCCCGGTCAGCTCGATGCGCAGCGCGTCGCCGTGCCGGGAGACGGCCGCGACGGTGGCCCGCCAGGTGTTGCGGGGGCTCCCGTCGGGGCGCGTGGCGTAGAGGGCGACCGCGGCCGGCGGGAAGGCCACGAACACGTCGCCGTGCTGCGGGGTCGCCGTGGTCAGGGCGAAGCCGCCGGTCACCCGGACCTGGTCGCCGTCCGCCTGACCGCGGTACAGGTTCAGGCCGACCAGCCGGGCCACGTAGTCGGTGCGCGGCCGCGAGGTGATCGCGGCCGCGTCGCCGATCTGCACCACCCGGCCGTGCTCCAGGATGACGAGCCGGTCGGCCAGCATCATCGCGTCCAGCGGGTCGTGGGTGACCAGCACCGTCGGACCGGCGTGCCCGGCGAGGTGCCCGCGCAGGTGGGCCCGGGTCTCCAGCCGGGTCCGGGCGTCCAGCGCGGCCAGCGGCTCGTCCAGCAGCAGCAGGCGCGGGCCGGTCGCCAGCGCCCGGGCCAGCGCGACCCGCTGGGCCTGCCCGCCGGAGAGCTGCCGCGGCTTCTTGCCGGCGTGCTCGGCCAGCCCGACCCGGCCCAGCAGCTCCGCCGCCGCGAGCCGGGCCCGGGCCCGGGGCACCCCCCGGCAGCGCGGCCCGAACGCCACGTTCTCCAGCGCCGACAGGTGCGGGAAGAGCAGATAGTCCTGGAAGACGACGCCGATGTGCCGGTGCTCCGGCGCGATGCCGTCGATGCGCTCACCGCCCAGGTTGATATGCCCGTCGTCCAGCGCGACGAGCCCGGCCAGCGCGCGCAGCGCCGTCGTCTTGCCGGCGCCGTTCGGCCCCAGCAGCGCCACGACCTCACCGGCCTCGGCCCGCAGCTCGGCATCGAGCGTGAACCCGTCCCGCCGCACGACAAGGTGCGCATCGAGGGCGCTCATGTCACGCCCAGCCAGCGGTCGCGCAGCCCGGCCAGGATCACCACCGAGACCACCAGCAGCACCAGGCTCAGCACGATGGCCGCGTCGAGGTCCTGCTCCAGCGCCAGGTAGACGGCGAGCGGCATGGTCTGGGTGCGGCCCGGGAAGTTGCCGGCGAACGTGATGGTCGCGCCGAACTCACCCAGCGCCCGGGCCCAGCACAGCACCGCGCCCGCGGCCACGCCCGGCCCGATCAGCGGCAGCGTGACCCGCCGGAACGCCGTCCAGCGGCTCGCGCCCAAAGTGGACGCGGCCTCCTCGAACCGGGCGTCCGCACCGCGCAGCGCGCCCTCGACGCTGATCACCAGGAACGGCATGGCCACGAACGCCTCGGCCACCACGACCCCGGTGGTGGTGAACGGCAGGCTGAAGCCGAAGGTGCTGTCGAGCCAGCCGCCGACCAGGCCGCGCCGGCCGAAGACCAGCAGCAGCGCCACGCCGCCGACCACCGGCGGCAGCACCAGCGGCACGGTGACCAGCGCCCGGACCAGCCGGCGGCCGGGGAACCGGGCGCGGGCCAGCAACCAGGCCAGCGGCACGCCGAGCAGCAGGCAAACCACCGTCGCCAGGCTCGCCGTCAGCAGCGACAGCCGCAGCGCCGCCAGCACGCCGGGCTCGGTGAGCCGCTGGGGCAGGGTCGCCCAGGGCGCCCGGATCAGCAGCCCGGCCAGCGGCAGCACGAGGAACGCCAGCCCGGCGACCGCGGGGATCACCAGCGCCAGCGGCGCTCGGGACGGGGGCCGGTTCAGGGTTTCTGGAACCCTGCGTCGATGAGGATCCGCTGCGCCTCGGGGGTTCGCACGAAGGCGACGAAGGCCGCCGCGCCGGCCGGGTTCGGCGCGTCCCTGAGCGCGACGATCGGGTAGTCGTTGATCGCGCCGGCGGACTCGGGGAACTCGACGCCGTCCACGTCGGCCGCCGCGGACCTCGCATCCGTCCGGTAGACCACCGCGGCGTCGACCTCGCCGAGCTTCACCTTGGCCAGCGCGGCCCTGACGTCCGGCTCCAGGGTCACCGGGGTGAGCCGGACGCCGGCCGCGGCCAGCGCCTTGCTCGCGGCGGCGCCGCACGGCACCTGCTCGGCGCAGAGGGCCACCTTGACGCCCGGCCCGGCCAGCGTGGCCAGGGTGGTCAGCTGCCGCGGGTTGCCCTTGGCGACCGCGATGACGAGCTGGTTGCGCACGAAGGTGGCCGGGGCGCCGCCGGCGTCGCCGGCGTCGGTGACCGCCTTCATCGTGGCGGGGCTCGCCGCGGCGAACACGTCGGCGGGGGCGCCGGCGGTGATCTGCTGCGCCAGCCCGGAGCTGCCGCCGAACGAGAACGTCACCTCCGCCGACGGGTTACGCTCCTCGAACTCCGTACCGATGGCGGTGAACGACTCGGTGAGCGAGGCCGCCGCCAGCACCGTGATCGGTCCCGGCACGGTGGCGCCGGCGGACGCCGGGCCCGACGAGACGGCGTTCGGATCCTCGTCCCCGGCCGTGTCGGCGCATCCCGTGGTGGCCAGGAGCGCGGCGACCGCGACCGCGGCCCACCGTCGTGTCGTCACGCGTCGTCCCCCTTCTCCACGACCACGGTCGTGGACTTGATCACCGCGGTCGCCGGGGAACCGACCTCCAGGCCGAGGTCGTCGACGGCCTCCCGGCTCATCAGCGACACCAGCCGGAACGGCCCGGCCTGCAGGTCCACCTGGGCCATCACCGCGTCGCGGGTGATCGCGGTGACGATGCCGGGCAGCCGGTTGCGAGCCGAGGACCGGCGGGCGCCGGTGTCGGGCTCGTCGGCCAGCGAACGGGCGAACGCGGCCAGGTCGACCCCGGAGACCGTGCGGTGCCCGTGGGCGTCGCGCGCCGCCGTCAGCCGGCCGGCGTCGATCCAGCGACGCAGGGTGTCCACGCTGACGCCGAGCAGCACAGCCGCCTCACCGATCCGGTAGGTCGTCACGCCGCCCAGCATAGGGCCGCAGATGCCAGGCAGTCGAGTCGATCCGCCTGGCATCTGCCCGCTCAGAGGTCGCGCAGCTCGGCTTCCAGGAGTCCGGTCAGGTAGTCGTGCCGTGCGCCGCCGACCGGGATGCCGCGGCTCGGCCCCTCCGCCGGCATCAGCACGTAGAGGTGCACCCGGCAGAGCCCGAGCCGGGTCCGGGCGGCGTCGTCCAGCTCCAGCCCGGTCGCGGCGGTGTACCCGCGCAGGAACGGGTTGCCGGGCTCGTCCTCGATGCGGCGGAACAGCGCCGGCGACACCAGGTCGAGCAGCGGGTCGCCCCAGAGGAAGCGCTCGCCGTCGACCAGCCCGGTCAGCCGGCCGTCGGCGGCCTGCACGTTGCCGTCCCAGAGGTCGAAGTGCAGCAGCGCGGGCCGGGTGACCATCGCCAGGGCGGCGTGGTGCCGGGCGGCGAGCGTGCCGATGCCCGGCGGCAGCGGCACCGCCCGGTCGGCGGCGTCGGCCAGCAGCGCGGCGATGATCGCGCCGTACGCGGTGGGCCAGTCGGCGCCGGCCGGGCGCTCGCCGGGGTAGCCGAAGTGCGGCCCGGTGAGCCGGGGCAGGCCGCCGACCGCTGCGCCGAGCTGCTCGCGGACGGTCGCCTGGCCTACCGCAGCAGGCGCGCCTCCGCCGGCGGGCCTACCTTGACCACCAGCTCGCGCCCGTCGGCCAGCCCGGCCCGCCACACCGCCGCGAAACCCCCGCCGGACAATTCAGTGGCAGTGCTGACATCAACCCCGAAAACGGGCCGGAGCCGGTCCACAATCGCGGAAAAGTCGAGATTGCGTTGGGTCGGACTGCGCATGCCGCATTGTGCATCTCGCGCGCTTGGGAAAACCTTGGGGTCCACGAAGGATCAAAGCCAGATCGATGGTGACTTGAGCGCCCGGAGGGGTACACAGGTGCATGACCGTCAGTGACGAACGGCCGGGGTTGGCGGACCTCGGCCGGGACATCACCCCAGGTGTCAACGCCGTTTCCCCGGCAAACCGCCCGGTGCCGCTGGCACCGCCGGTCGGCGTGGACGACATCCCCCGCTATCTGCACGCCCTGCGCCGGCTCGCCGACGCCGATGATCTCGCGGCGGCCCACTCCGGCTGCACCCTCGCCGTCGACGTGGCCGGCCGGCACGGGTCGGCGTCCGGGCTCGCCATGGCGTACTCGCAGCGCAGCTCGGTGGCCCGGCGGATGGGCCGGCTGGCCGATGCGGCCCGGGACGCCGAGGCTTCCGAGGAGCTGCTGGCCGTCTCGGGCGCGGACCCGGCCGGCCCGGCCGCGGCGCTGGTGCTGGCGCGGCGCCTGGCTGTGCTGCTCGACCTCGGCCACCCCGACGACCTCGACCTCGCCGACGGCCTGCTGGTCGAGGCCGGGCTGGCCGGCGACCTGCCGGACGAACCCGAGTTCCTGCTGCTGCGGTATGTCCGGGGCCGCCTGCACACCGCGGCGGCGCGACCCGGCGAAGGGCTGGCCGACCTGTACCGCTGCGGCGAACGGCTGGCCGTGCGGCGCTCCGACCACCCGGGCGTGCTGCCGTGGCGCTCGGCCGCCGCGTCCGTCCTGGTCGGACTCGGCGCGCGGGAGGCGGCCGAGCGGCTCGTCGCCGAGGAGGTCGCCCTGACCCGGCGGCACGGGCTCGCGTCGGCGCTGGGCCGGGCGCTGCGGATCCAGGGACAGGTGCGGCCGGGCGACGCGGGGATGGCCGCCGCGGAGGAGGCGATCCGGGTGCTGCACGGCACGCCGCGGCGCTTCGAGCTGGCCACGGCCCTGGTCGACCTGGGCGCGCTGCTCAACGCCGCGCGCCGCCGGCCGCAGGCCCGACGGGTGCTGCGCGACGGGCTGGAGCTGGCCCAGGAGTGCGGCTCGCCGGCGCTGATCGCCCGGGCCCGAGCGCTGTTCGCGGGGCGCAACCAGCCCTGAGCGGCACTATGAGGATAGGCTAGCCTTACCTCCGTGACGACGACCGTGCGTGCCACGACCCGGACCCGACGCCCCGCCGCGGAGCCCTACCGGCCGTTCGCCCTGCGGGTGTCCCGGGTGCACCGGCTCAGCACCACGTTCGTCCGGGTCACGCTGGCCGGCCCGGCCCTCGCGGAGTTCGCCGGCCACGGCCTCGACCAGCGCGTCAACCTGCTCCTGCTGCCCGCGACGGCCGACCACGAGGCATTCGCCGCGCGCCCGGACTGGCTGGCCGCGTGGCGTTCCGGGCCGCCGGCGTCATGGGCCCCGCTGCGCGTCTACACGGTCCGGGCGTTCCGGCCGGCCGCCCTCGAGGTGGACATCGACTTCACCCTGCACGGCGACAGCGGCCCGGCATCCCGCTGGGCGACCGCCGCCCGGCCCGGCGACCGGGTGGTGATGATCGGCGCCACCCACGGCCACCGGGTCACGGACGTCGCCTGGCGCCCACCGGCCGGCGCCACCCGGCTGCTGCTCGCGGCCGACGAGACGGCACTGCCGGCCGCGGCCGCGATCCTCGAAGGCCTGGACCGGCCGGCCCGGGCGTTCCTGGAAGTGCCGCACCCGGACGACCGCCTGCCGATCGGCGGCCCCGCGACCATCACCTGGCTGGTCCGCAGCGCGGGCGAACGGCTGGAACCGGTGCTGCGCGCCCACCTCGACGCGGTGGCGCCGACGGCCCCGCCCACCGCCGTGGCGCCCGCCGAGGACGACATCTGGGACGTGCCCGAGCACCCGACCGGCAGCTTCTACGCCTGGCTGGCGGGAGAGTCTGGCACGGTGGTGGCGCTGCGCCGGCACCTTGTCGGCGAGCGCGGGGTGGACCGCGCGTCGGTGGCCTTCATGGGCTACTGGAAGCGCGGCCGCGCCCAGCCGAACTAGACGGTCAGCGGTTCGCGGGGCGCGAAGGAGCTGTGCTCGGCGAAGGCCCGGTAGCGGTGCAGGGCCAGGAACAGCCAGCCCAGGCTGAGGATCGCCAGGACGACAAACGCCACCGGCCCGCCGAAGGTGTCCCACGCGGTGTGCATCGCGACCGCCCCGATGAAGGTGGCGATGAACGCCAGCACCTTCTTGCCGGACGGCGACGCCACCAGGGCCCACAGCGCGCCGCAGGTGAGGCCGGTCCACGCGGTGTGCCCGGCCGGCGCCGTGAGCCCGCGGACGAACAGCGTCTCCTGGACCGTGCCGATGTTGCCCTGCGACGACAGCAGCGCGGTGAAGCCGTAGCCCATCGTCTCCAGCGCGGCGAAGCCCATCCCGGAGGCGACCCCGATGACCAGGCCGTCTGACGGCAGCCGGCGGCCACGCCGGGCCAGCAGCGTGACCAGCAGCACGATCGGGACGATCATCTTGGCCGATTCCTCGATGAGCGCGACGAACAGCATCGGCAGGGCGCCGAGGTCGCGCAGCGCGTCGTACTCCAGGGTGCCGGCCACCACGACGCCGATGACGCCGCCGAAGAACGCCGCGACCACCAGCGCCGAGGCGGGCACCTGCCAGTGGCCGGTGCGGGCCTGCGCGAACGTCAGGAAGGCCAGCGGCACCACGGTCGCGCCGAGCAGCAGCAGCGACGGGATGAAGTTCGGGTTCTGGGTCCGTACCAGGGTGCGGAGCACGATGACGTAGAGGACCAGCCCGATGACGAGCACACCCAGCCACGCCCACCGCCGCGAGAGATCACGCATGCCTTGGATCCTCGCGCTAGCCGTGGTCGTGCGCCAGATCTCCGGCGAAACGGGTACCCGGCGCCGGGCCGGGGTGCGCGCGCTGGTCGACGCCGCAGCGGAGTCCCGCGGGCCGGCCAGGCTGATCGGCGGCGGCGCGAGGCACCGACGGATGAGCGCCGGGGGCCTGGAAACCGCCGCGGCGCACTGACGTCCGATGGGGACGGTATTTTGTCGGTTGATCAGGGGCAAGCGGGATCGCCTCTGGTGCTGCTCTCGTGCAGGGTCACCATGGCGGGATCTGCCGGCCAGGCCGGGCCGACCGCACGGTGGCGACCCGACCCGGTGCCGCGGCGACGAGGGCTGTACCTCACGAGCCGGTCCATCGCCGACCCGATGGAGCGGGCCGCGCGTCGCAAGAAGCCAGGCTCAGGGGTCCTCTGCTCCGAGCATCGGCTCACTGGGTCGTAACCGGCGGATCATGGACGTCGGCCGTTGAGCTGGTGAAGGCGCGTTTCGATCCGACGGAGCGCGAGTGGGCGATCTTGGCGCCGTTGTTGCCCGAGCCGGCGGCGTGATCACCGGCAGGGTCCTCAACGGGATCTGCTGGGTGAAACGCGCCCGGCTCACCCATGGCGGACATGCCGCGCGGCACGGACCCTACCGGACCGCCTCCGACCGGTACCGGGAATGGACCGGGACGGCACCTGGGCGAGGCGCAAGCGGGAGGTCATCGCGCTCGCGCAGGCTCAGGCCGACTCGACGATGGTGCCGCCGGCGCCCGTGAAGGGGCTCAGCGGCAAAGACTCGCAGGCACGTCAAGGTCTGGGTCGCCACGAGGTGCACGTCTGTTTCCGACGGCCGAGGCCGGCCCTGCGATCGGCCGGCCCTGCGATCAGCTGGGCCTGCGATCGGCTGGGCCTGCGATCGGCTGGGCCTGCGATCGGCTGGGCCTGCGATCGGCTGGCTCGCTGATCGCCGACAGGGCGGACTCAGGCAAGGTGAAGCGGGCTGGGTTGCGCGTCCGCAAGGTCAGAGCGGTGATCGCCGAGCGATTCGACCAGAAACCCTCGACTGGATCCGCGCCGCACCCGGCCGCCCTACGAAGGTGAACTACGCGACCCGGCCCGACCACCGCGACGGACCTCCCCGCGACCGCCGACGGCCTCATCGGATTGCCCGCGCGCCGGCCGGCCGCCGCTGCCCGGAGACCCCCGAGCCACGTCAGCGCGGCGGGCGGGCCCGGGTGCACGGAGGCCCGGGGTCGGTGGTCGCGGCCGATCGTCCCCGGGCCGGGGTTGTCAGTGGGCGACCGCGACCGCCGGGGTTGCGTCGTCGACCGGCAGTTGCCACGGGCGGACCACCAGCAGCAGCACCAGGTTTGCCGCGACCATGCCGCCCGCGATCACCAGGGCCATGCCGACCGCCGCCGTGCCGAGGATGCCGACCAGCGGTGCCGCCAGCGCGCCCACGCCGAACTGGACCGCGCCGAGCAGCGCGGCCGCCGTGCCCGCCGCCTCGCCGTGGCGGGACAGGGCCAGTGCCGGTGCGTTCGGGAATGCCAGGCCGGCCGAGGCCAGCACCATCCAGAGCGGGATCAGCACGCCGACCAGGCCGCCGAAGCCGGTCGCCGCGAACAGCAGCAGCACCAGGCCCGCGACCGCGCCGCCGGCCAGCGAGGTGACCAGGATCTGCGAGGGCGTCCAGCGGCGCAGCAGCCGCACGTTGAGCTGGGTGGCGGTGATCAGCCCGACCGCGCCGGCGCCGAAGACGAAGCCGAACTCCTGCTCGTTGAGGCCGTACTGCTCCTGGAAGACGAACGAGGAGCCGGAGACGTACGCGAACAGCGCCGCCATCGCCAGGCCCGCCACCAGGATCAGCCCCAGGTAGGCCCGGTCGCCGAAGAGCCGGCCGTAGTCGCGCAGCGTGCCGGCCACGCCGCCGTTGCGCCGCCGCTCGACGGGCAGCGTCTCGGGCAGCGCCAGCGCGGTCGACGCGAGCATCGCGATGCCGAAGAGCGCCAGCACCACGAACACGCCCCGCCAGGACGTCCAGTTGAGGGTGATGCCGCCGAGTGTCGGGGCCAGGATCGGCGCGGCGCCCATCACCAGCATCAGCCGGGAGAGCAGCTTGGCGGCGGCGAGCCCGGTGAACAGGTCGCGCACGATCGCCATCGCGACCACCGCGGCGGCCGCGGCGCCCAGGCCCTGGAGCACCCGCAGCGTGCCGAGCACCGCGAGGTTGGGGGCGATGACGCAGAGGACCGACGCGAGGATGTGCACGGCGATGCCGGCCAGCAGCGGCGCGCGGCGCCCGACGGCGTCGGAGACCGGCCCGATCAGCAGCTGGCCCAGCGCCAGGCCGGCCAGGGTGCCGGTGAGGGTGAGCTGCACCGCGGCGGTGGTGGTCTGCAGGTCGTCGGTGATCGTCGGCAGCGACGGCAGATACATGTCGATGGTGAGCGGGCCGAGGGCGATGAGGAAGCCGAGCACCAGCACGAGCTGCAGCCGCTCCCGGGAGGTCATGCGCTCCCCGGGCGTCTGCGCCGCCTGCGGTGCTGCGAGGCGTTCGGGCGCCTGGGTCATGAGGTGGATCCCATCTGGTCGTCCGGCCGGGTCGCTGTCCAGCGTCCGGCACGGGTACGACAAGTTCCGGCCCGTGGCGGTGATTCCCCGGAAAGCAATTTCGTGCCTCCCGTCACAGTCGCCGGAACATTCGCGAAAAGAGCCGGCGCGCCGACCGAAGAATGGTAATTCGGTTGACGCGCCGGCCCTGCGGTCGCCGATCAGAACGGCGTCAGCACGATGCCCGCCTGCCGCGGGTCGCCGGAGTGCACCAGCGACTCCTGGTTCTGCACGTCGTCGAAGGCGAAGCCGTACGCCTTACCGTCGACCATCTGCTCGTGGATGATCCGCGAGTAGTGGTTGGTCAGCGTGCCCCGGTAGAAGTCGGCCGCCGTGCCGCCGGGCTGGGTGTCCAGCGTGCCCAGCGTGCTGCGGTGCAGCGCCGCGCAGAGGGTCCGGGCGATCGGGCCGACCACCTGGTCGTTCGGTGCGCCCAGGGCCCCGTCGCAGCCCCACACGTTGGCGGTGGAGGGCTTGGTGAAGGACGCCACCGTCCTGCCCGCGGTGTCGGTGAAGTTCATGACGTTGCCCGCGGTGCGCCCGAAGAACTTGGTGTCCGGCCGGTCGCCGAACGGCACCACGGTCAGCGTCTTGCCGGTGTACGCGTTCCACGCCGAGGTGATGTACGGGTCCAGGTACGTCGCGCTGAACGTACCGCTGTCGGCCGCCTTGCCCGGCGCGAGCACCCGCAGGACGGTCCCGTCCGCCCGGGTGTAGACGGTCTTGGAGAAGCCCGGCTGTGCCTTGACCCGGTCGATGACCCGCTGCCGCCCGCCGGCCTTGAGCTCGCCGGTCTTGCTGGTGACCCCGTTGCCGCCCTGCACGGTCACGATGTGCGGCACCGCGAACATGTCCACCTGCGAGCTGTTCAGCCACAGGCCGGAGTCGTTGAGGGTGAACTCGCTCCAGTCGAACAGGATGTCCTTGTTCGGGTCGGCGCCGGCCCACGGCGCGGGCTGGACCAGGCCGTCGGTGCTGAGCCGGAAGTCGAGCTTCTTGCCCAGCGACATGTAGAGCCGGCCGGAGAGGTTCTTCGGCATCTTGATGGTGGTGCTGGCGCCGTTGGCCGGGCCGGGGATCGACACGTCGGGGGCCGGCACCGGGGTGGGCTGGCCGCCGGTCCAGTTGGTGAACGCGCCGGCCGAGTTGACGTAGCCGAGCCGCCCGGTGGTCAGGTTGACGCCGAGCAGGTAGAGGTACACCGCGTCGGAGCGGCCGGTGTTGTTGGTGACCGTGACCGGCAGCAGGTTCGACGCCGGCGGCGGCGACGGGTTGTTCGGCGGCGCCGTGGTCGGGGCGGTCGTGGGCGGCCGGGTGGTGGGCGCGGTCGTCGGCGGTGTGGTCGGCACGACGGTCGGGTTCGTCGTCGGCGCGACCGTGGGTGCGGTCGGGCCGCCGCCGCAGGGCTGGCCGTTGAGCAGGCAGTTCACCGGCGTGCCGCCGGCGCCGACCAGGCCGAACGAGACCTTGCCGCCGGCCGGGACGGTGCCGTTCCAGGCCCGGTTGGTGAAGGTCCGGTGGCTGCCCGCGGCGACCATGTCGGCCTCCCAGTAGCTGCCCACCGTGCCGCCGGCGGGCAGGTCGAACTCGACCTTCCAGGACGTCAGCGCGGACGAGCCGCCGTTGCTGATGGTGACGTCACCCTGCCAGCCGGTGCCCCAGTCGGAGGTCTTGGTGAAGGCCGCGGTCGCCGCGGCGGCGGACGCCGGCAGGGCGATCCAGGTGGTGCCCGCGGCGGCCAGCACGGCGGCCACGGAGAGGATGAGTGTTCGCTTGCGGCGCATCGGGGGGTGCCTCCGGGAGGGGATGTGCGGGGGATACGCCTAATTATTAGGACTCTTAACTGCGAATCCGTTAATTAAGATCGTCATTAAAGTTCTTCTAAAACATTCCGCACACAAAGAGTTGCCCGCCGACCGCGGACAGCGCGATCGGCGGGCAATAACAGTTTTTCGGCTATGCGCGACGCCACTTCTGGTTCGCGCCGCCGGTGCACTCCCAGAGGATCAGCCGGGCGCCGTCGTTGGCGTTCCAGGCGTCGATGTCGATGCACTTGTTCGCCTGCGGGTTCACCAGGTCGCCCGCCGCCGACAGGACGAACTGCTGCGCCGGGTTGCCGCTGCACCCGACGATCTGGATCACCGCGCCGTTCGCCGTCGAACCCCAGGCCACGTCCATGCACTTGTTGTTCGAGGTCTGCAGGGTGCCGTTGACGAAGTTCCACTTCTGCGCGGCGGTGCCGTTGCAACCCCACATCTGCAGCGGTACGCCGTCGGCGAAGTTGCCGTTGGGCACGTCGATGCACTTGCCGTTCAGGTTGCTGATCACCGCGTTGCCGCCGCTGCCGCCGCCGCTGGTGGTCAGCGACAGGCCGTACACGCCGAGGATCTCGTTGACCGGCTGGAACCACATGGTGCCGCCGGACGAGCAGTTGCCGGAGCCGCCCGAGGTGACACCCTGGGCCTGGTTGCCGGAGATCCACGAGCCGCCGGAGTCGCCCGGCTCGGCGCAGGCGTTGCTGCGGCTCAGCCCGGAGACGGCGCCCTGGGAGTACACGATGGTCTCGTTGCGGCCCAGGATGGTGCCGCAGCGCCAGCCGGTGGTGCGGCCCGAGCGGCAGACCGAGCTGCCGATCGCGGCGTCCTGCGAGCCGGCCACCAGCACGTTGCCGCCGGCGTAGTTGTTGACCCACGGCTGCGACGCCCAGTTGCCGTTGGTACGGACCCAGGCGTAGTCGTTGCCCGGGAAGGACGACCCGGCGAAGGTGCCCTGCGCGACGTTGTTGTAGCCCAGGGTCGGGCTGTTCACGCCGCCGCAGTGGCCGGCGGTGACGAAGCCGCCCGCGACCGAGAAGCCGACCGAGCAGAGCGTGTTGCCGTTGATCACGTACTGGTCGCCGCCGCGGATGTCGTACATCGGCTTGGGCGCCTCGGCCGTCTCGACGACCGTGACCGCTCCGGCGCCGCTGTTCTCGGCGAAGGTGCGCGCCGCCGCGGCCTTGCCCGGTGCGGCGGTCACGACGACCCGGTTGGCCGCGACGTCGACGTACCAGCCGCGGATCGCGGTGCTCTTGGCCTTCGCGGCGTTCTTGTCGAGCTTGCCGCGCGCCGCGGTCAGCTCCGCGGCGCTGCGGGTGACCACCTTGGGGGTCGCGCCCTCGGCGCGGACCGCGTCCGCCACGCCGGGGTCGGTGACCGCCACGGTGAGCTTGTCGCCGCCGGCCGGGATCCAGGCGCCGGCGTACGCCGCGCCGAGCCGGGTGCGCAGCCGCTTCTCGACCACCGGGGCGGCGGCCTCGGTGACCAGGCGGTCCGCGATCTGGGCGTCGGTCAGGCGCAGGTCGCGGCGCATCGCGGCGACCATGCCTGGGGCCATGTCGAAGCCGGGGGAAGCCGCGGTGGGCGCGGCGGGTGCGGGTGGCTCGGCGGCGAAGCTCGCCGCCGGGAGGACGCCGAGGGCGGTGAGCGTCACGGTGGCGACGCCCAGTGCTCGGGCAGCACGGGACATGGGGGGTCCTTCCGCTGAACTGGGGGAACTCCGGGGGGTGAGAGCGCTCTCTTGATCGGAGTCTGTCTATTTTTTAACAACCTGTCAAGAAATCGCGAGGATCGTTGTCCATCGATGTCAGCGGCGTGTTGCCACCGGTAGGGCGCAAAACGTGCTAGCTTGGACGAGTTGCCGTTCCGATTTCTCATATTTGCCAGAGCCTGGTGGGTATCCGAACCCACTGGGCTTTTGTCGTAATGAGTCCGGTTTCCTTGTTCTCTACGGGCGGCGACGGAGTTCGCGAGGTGCGAGCTCCCTGTGGTTTCGAAAGGGTTCAGCATGGCTGTCGGCACAGTGAAGTGGTTCAACGCGGACAAGGGCTTCGGCTTCATCACCCAGGACGGCGGTGCGCCGGACGTGTTCGCTCACTTCTCCGCCATCGCCTCTGACGGGTACCGCACTCTCGAGGAGAACCAGCGGGTGGAGTTCGACATCGAGCAGGGCCAGAAGGGCCTGCAGGCGGCGAACATCCGTCCCATCTGACGAACGTCGGCGAGGGCCGTGCCTTCCGCGTCACCGCGGAGGCACGGCCCTCGGTCGTTTGTCCCCCCATCCAGACCCCCTGCGACGAAACGAGTTCTGTGAAGACGTACTCCGGAGCCCCCTACGCGGCCGCGACCCACAGCGCCCTGCAGCGACGACTGCTGCGCAACGCCTCATTCCCGCCGCGGACGCCGAAGCAGGACGCCCTGAAGATGGGCCCCGTGCCGATGGTTCCGGAGGTCCACCTCTTCCTCGCCGAGGACTCCGTGCTGCTCTGGGCCCGGCTCGAGGCCGAGGAGGGCACGCCGCTGCCGGCGCCGTACTGGGCGACCCCGTGGCCGGGCGGGCAGGCTCTCGCCCGCTACGTCCTGGACAACCCGGAAGTGGTCACCGGCCGCCGGGTGCTCGACCTGGCGTCGGGCTCCGGCCTGGTCGCCATCGCTGCCGCGATCGCCGGCGCCGCCGACGTGACGGCCAACGACACGGACGGCTACGCCATCGCCGCGATCCAGGCGAACGCGAACGCCAACGGCGTGGAGATCGCCACCCTCGTGGACGACCTCACCGACGGTGACGGCGAGGACTTCGAGGTGATCCTGGCCGGCGACTGCCTCTACACCGCCGAGGTCGCCGCCAAGATGCTGCCGTTCATCGGCCGCGCGATGCGGCGCGGCGCCACCGTCCTGCTGGGTGACCCGGGCCGCGGTTACGCGCCGGCCGGGCTGCTGCGCACCCTGACCACGTACTCCTCGGCGCCGCTGGTCTCCGGCGAGGACGGCCAGCGCGACCAGACCAGCGTGCTCACCCCGGTGGCTGTGGCCCTCACCAGCTAGTGCAGCACCGCGTTAGTTCGTCGGGGGTGGGAGCCATGCGGTGGGGTCGTTGAGGTAGAGGCCGCAGGCGCAGTCGAGGGCTTCTTCCGGG
>NZ_JBITLX010000029.1:107349-119667 GCF_044465625.1 Actinoplanes sp. NPDC049599 | reverse complement strand
CAATGCTTGGCGCGGCCGTTTCGGCGCGGCAGAAGCGTGTCGCCCGTCCGGGGGATGGCGATCGATCATCACAACAGCCATGCAAAAGACTCAGCTAACCCCACCGCCACAAGATCCGCTCACCTGGCCACCACCCCGACGCCCCCAGCTCGCAGACCTTGTCGCGCAGCGGGGCGGGACAGAATAGGGCGGGACCCAACCCGACCGTCACAAGATCCACTAGCCCGAGCGCAATCGCGGACACCCCCAGGCCTGGCTGACGCGCTACGGCACCGTGAACCCTCTTGCCCCGGACCTTGTAGCGCAGCGGCGCGGAGCCAACCGTGCCGCTACAAGATCCCCCCAGCTCGTAGACCTTGAAGCGCAGCTAACCGCGCTGCTACAAGATCTGCGCACCGCCGGGTCGCTGTGGCGTCTTGTCCCTGGATGGCTCGGAGCTGACGTCGCCGCTTCGCAGGTCAGCCCGATCGTCGGAGCAGATCTTGCGACTTGGCCAAGCCCCGATATCTCGCACGAAGGTCGCCACGCCGGTCGGGCTGAGCCCACGCCGGGGGCGCAACCGGTCGGGCCGAGTCCACGCCGCGGGCGCGACCGGACGGGCTGAGTCGACGCCGGGGGCGCGATCGGAGATGTCGAGCACCCGGCGCACCTGCCGGGACGGGATCACCTCGAAGCCGGCCGGGAAGCGCTCGGCGAGCCGGATCAGCGCGCCGGGCCGAGTCCACGCCGGGGGCGCAACCGGCAAAGGATCCAGAAATGGCAAAATCCGAGCGGCCATCGACACCTCACCCCGTGGCGGGAGTGAAGGGTGATTATCGGATCAGCCCGGCGCCGGCGGCACTTCCGGGACCGGCCCGCGGGTCGGCCTCCGCGGCGGGGCGACGGTGTTGCGGTTGTCGACCGCCGCGCCCGTACCGGAAATGGCTTTTGATCCCGCGCGACGGCCCTTCAGGAGGCCGGGCGGCGCTTCTGCCGCTCGTTGTAGTCGCGCATCCGCTGCGGGTAGCCCATCAGCCGGATGTCGTAGATCGGCATCGCCAGCTGGTGGGCGAAGCGGCGGGCGCTCTCCGGCGAGTCGATGCGCCGCCGGGTCCACTCGCCGTCGTGCGCCACGAGCAGCACCGTGGTCTCGGTCACCGTGGTCTTCGGCTCGATGAAACCCTCGACGCCGCGCCGGGACCGGACGAACTCCGCGAGGTGCTCGAGATCGGCGCGATCGGCCGGCCGGCCGCCCCCACGGGTCGGCTCTCTGCGCCGCCGGAACCAAGCCACGCCGCCCTCCTCACGTTCGACTGCGGTCAGGGTACGTCCTCGGCCCGTGTTCTCGGGCACCTGACTACATCGATCCGTGCGGCAAGTGACAAGATGGCCAGGACAGCTGTGACCGTTTCCACCATGTGACCCATGTGGCAACGACGCGAGTGGGAGTAGACGTTGAGCCAGCCCGGCGGAACCTACGACATCGTGATTCTCGGCGCCGGCAGCGGCGGTTATGCCGCGGCCCTGCGCGCGGCCGAGCTGAACCTGTCGGTCGCATTGATCGACAAGGCCGAGCTGGGCGGCACCTGCCTGCACCGCGGCTGCATCCCGACCAAGGCGCTGCTGCACGCGGCCGAGCTGGCCGACCAGACCCGCGAGAGCGAGCAGTTCGGCATCAAGGCCGACCTGGTCGGCATCGACATGGCGGGCGTGAACGCGTACAAGGACGGCGTCGTCGGCCGCCTCTACAAGGGCCTGCAGGGCCTCATGAAGCAGCCGAACATCACCCTGGTCCAGGGCGCCGGCAAGCTGGTCGCCCAGGACACCGTCGAGGTGGACGGCAAGAAGTACACCGGCCGCAACGTCATCCTGGCCACCGGCTCCTACTCCCGGTCGCTGCCCGGCCTGGAGATCGACGGCAAGCGGGTGCTGGCCAGCGAGCACGCCCTCAAGCTCGACCGGGTGCCCAACTCCGCGATCGTGCTCGGCGGCGGCGTCATCGGCGTCGAGTTCGCCAGCGTGTGGAAGTCCTTCGGCGCCGAGGTGACCATCCTGGAGGCGCTGCCCCGGCTGGTCGCCGCCGAGGACGAGGAGGTCAGCAAGGCCGTCGAGCGGGCGTTCCGCAAACGGAAGATCAACTTCAAGGTCGGCAAGCCGTTCGAGAAGGTCGAGCACACCGAGAACGGCGTGAAGGCGTACCTGGCCGGCGGCGAGACGGTGGAGGCCGAGATCCTGCTGGTCGCGGTCGGCCGCGGCCCGACCACCAAGGACCTGGGGTACGAGCAGCAGGGCGTCACGCTCGACCGGGGCTTCGTGATCACCAACGAGCGCCTGCACACCGGCGTCGGGAACATCTACGCGGTCGGTGACATCGTGCCCGGCCTGCAGCTGGCGCACCGCGGCTTCCAGCAGGGCATCTTCGTCGCCGAGGAGATCGCCGGCCGGAACCCCGCCGTCATCGACGAGAACGGCATCCCGCGGGTCACCTACTCCGACCCCGAGGTCGCCTCGGTCGGCCTGACCGAGGCCAAGGCCAAGGAGCGGTACGGCGCCGACAAGATCTCGACGTACAGCTACAACCTCGGCGGCAACGGCAAGAGCCAGATCCTCAAGACGCAGGGCTTCGTGAAGCTGGTCCGGGTCAACGACGGCCCGGTCGTCGGCGTGCACATGGTCGGCGCCCGGATGGGCGAGCTCGTCGGGGAGGCGCAGCTGATCTACAACTGGGAAGCTTTCCCGGAAGAGGTCGCCCAGCTCGTGCACGCTCACCCGACGCAGAACGAGGCGCTCGGCGAGGCGTTCCTCGCCCTGGCCGGCAAGCCCCTGCACGCGCACAGCTAAAGGCCCCGTTCCACAAAGCGGTTAAGGAGTTCTGAGAGATGCCGGTATCGGTCACCATGCCGCGGCTCGGTGAGAGCGTCACCGAGGGCACCGTCACGCGCTGGCTCAAGCAGGAGGGCGAGCGGGTCGAGGCCGACGAGCCGCTGCTCGAGGTCTCCACCGACAAGGTCGACACGGAGATCCCGTCGCCGGCCGCCGGGGTGCTCCAGCGCATCGTCGTCGGCGAGGACGAGACCGCCGACGTCGGCAGCGAGCTGGCGGTCATCGCGGGCGACGGCGAGGACGCGGGCTCGGCTGCCCCGGCCCCGGCCGCCGAGGAAGAGGCCGAGCCTGAGCCCGCCGCACTCGACACCCCCTCCACCGAGAAGCCGATCGAGGAAGAGGCGCCTGCCCCGCAGGCCGCCGCGCCCGCCGGCAGCTCCGAGGGCACGGCCGTGAAGATGCCCGCCCTGGGCGAGAGCGTCACCGAGGGCACCGTCACCCGCTGGCTCAAGCAGGTCGGCGACACCATCGAGGTCGACGAGCCGCTGCTCGAGGTCTCCACCGACAAGGTCGACACGGAGATCCCCTCGCCGGTCGCCGGCACGGTCCTGGAGATCAAGGTCCCCGAGGACGAGACCGCCGACGTCGGCGCCGAGCTGGCCATCATCGGCACCCCGGGCGACGCGCCCGCCGCGAGCCCGGCGCCCGCCGCCCCGGCTCCGCAGCAGGCCGAGGCCCCGAAGGCCGAGGAGCCCAAGGCCGAGGAGCCCAAGGCCGAGGAGCCCAAGGCCGAGGAGCCCAAGGCCGAGGCCCCGAAGCCCGCGCCGCAGCAGCAGTCGGCGCCGCTGGTCGAGTCGAAGCCCGGCCCGGAGCCGGAGACCGGCCGGCCCGCACCGGCCGCGCCGGCCGCGCCCGCCCAGTCCAGCGCCCCGGCCGCCGAGACGGTCCGGGCCAACGGCGCCGGCGACGCCGGTTACGTGACCCCGCTGGTCCGCAAGCTCGCCGCCGAGAAGGGTGTCGACCTGGCGTCGATCACCGGCACCGGCGTCGGCGGCCGGATCCGCAAGCAGGACGTCATCGAGGCGGCCGACAAGGCGGCCGCAGCCGCGGCCAAGCCCGCCGCTCCGGAGGCCACGCCGGCGGCCGCCCCGGCGGCCGCCCCCGCTGCCGCGAAGCCGGCGCCGAGCCCGCTGCGCGGCCGCACCGAGAAGCTGACCCGGATGCGCGCGACCATCGCCCGCCGCATGGTCGAGTCGCTGCAGACCTCGGCGCAGCTCACCACGGTGGTCGAAGTCGACCTCACCAAGGTCGCCAACCTGCGCAACAAGGCCAAGGCCGACTTCCTGGTCAAGAACGGCGCGAAGCTCACCTTCCTGCCGTTCCTGGCGCTGGCCGCGGTCGAGGCGCTCCGGCAGCACCCGGTGGTCAACTCGTCCATCGACCAGGAGGCCGGCACGGTCACCTACCACGACGGCGAGCACCTGGGCATCGCGGTGGACACCCCGCGCGGCCTGATCGTCCCGGTCATCCGCGACGCCGGCGACCTCAACCTGGCCGGCCTGGCCAAGCGGATCGCCGACGTGGCCGAGCGCACCCGGAACAACAAGATCAGCCCGGACGAGATCTCCGGCGGCACCTTCACGCTGACCAACACGGGCAGCCGCGGTGCGCTCTTCGACACGCCGATCATCAACCAGCCGCAGGTCGGCATCCTCGGCACCGGCGCGGTCGTCAAGCGCGCCGTGGTCGTCGACGACCCGAACCTGGGCGAGCTGATCGTGCCGCGTTCGATGATCTACCTGGCGCTCAGCTACGACCACCGGATCGTGGACGGCGCGGACGCCGCCCGCTTCCTGGTGACGATGAAGGAGCGCCTGGAGGCCGGCCAGTTCGAGGGAGACCTCGGCCTGACCTCCTGATCCGGCAGAAAACGCGAGAAGGGGCGCTTCGGCGCCCCTTCTTTGTTTTGAACGGGTTCATCTTCGGGAAGGATGGAGATATGCGGATTCTCCTGGCCGGCGCGTCCGGTTTCCTCGGCACCCGGCTCGCCGAACGGCTGCGCGCCGCCGGCCACGATCTCACCCGGCTGGTCCGGCACCCGGCGCAGGCCCCGGACGAGGCCACCTGGCGGCCGTCGGCCGGGCAGCTCGACCAGGGCCTGGTGGCGGGCGCGGACGTGGTGATCAACCTGGCCGGCGCCGGGGTCGGCGACAAGCGCTGGAACGCCCGGTACAAGAGCCTGATCCGCAGCAGCCGGGTGGACACCGCCGGCACCATCGCCCACGCGATCAAGAACCTGCCGGCCGCCGACCGCCCCCGCGTGCTGCTCCAGTCCTCCGCGGTCGGCTGGTACGGCGACACCGGCGACACCCCGGTCACCGAGGACGCCCCGGCCGGCACCGGCTTCCTGGCCGACGTGTGCCGGGTCTGGGAGGCGGCCGCCCGTCCCGCCGAGGACGCCGGCACCCGGGTCGCGCTGCTGCGCACCGGCCTGCCGCTGGACGAGAACGGCGGCCTGCTCAAGCCGCAGATGCTGATCTTCAAGATGGGCGCCGGCGCCAAGCTCGGCGGCGGCAAGCAGTGGGTGCCGTGGATCGGCCTGGCCGACTGGCTCGGCGCCGTGGACTTCCTGCTGGAGCGCGACGACCTGGCCGGCCCGGTCAACCTGGTCGGCCCGGAGCCGGCCACCAACGCCACCTTCACCCAGGTGCTGGGCCGGATCCTGCACCGGCCCGCGGTGCTCCAGGTCCCCGGCATCGCCCTGCAGGTCGCGCTGGGCGAGTTCGCCCACGAGGCGCTGCGCAGCCAGCGGGTGCTGCCCGGCGTGCTGCAGCGGGCCGGCTTCACCTTCACCCAGCCGACCCTGGAGGCGGCGCTGCGGGCCGCGGTGGATCAAGAATCGAGTACGGCGGGCCGCCCGTAGCGCCCCGGCTTGATAGCCTGCGCGTGGTGTCCGTCGTCGCCGCAGCCCCCGCCGAGTCCGCCGATCCGCCGGTCGAGTCCACGACCCGCGGCGGCGGCCTTCTGTCGTGGCGTCCGCACCTGCTCGTGGCGGCCGTCGCGCTGACCCTGGCCGGCTACGTGATCAATGGGCTGTGGCAGGACCCGGCCGGTCACGTGATCGCCAAGAACGCCGGTGACCAGGCGTTCTTCGAGTGGCTGCTGGGCTACGGGGTCTATCTGCTGGGGCACGGCGGCGACCCGTTCTTCACCGACCTGATGAACGCCCCGGTCGGGGTCAACCTGGCCGCCAACACCTCGATCACCGTCTACATCGTGCTGTTCGCGCCGCTGACGATCCTGGCCGGCCCGCAGGTCAGCTTCGCGACGATCCTGACCCTGAACCTGGCCGGCTCGGCGTTCGGCTGGTATCTCTTCCTGCGCCGCTACCTGATCCGCCGGACGGCCGCCGCGGCCCTGGGCGGCCTGTTCTGCGGCTTCGCGCCCGGCTTCATCTCGCACGCCAACGGCCACCTGAACTGGACCGCCGGCTGGGTCGCGCCGCTGGTGCTGTGGTGGGTGCTCAAGCTGCCCGAGCCCCGGCGCTGGCTGCGGCACGGCCTGATCCTGGGCGTCGTGGTCGCGGTCGGCTTCTCCATCGCCGCCGAGGGCCTGTTCTTCACCGCGCTCGCCAGCGCGGTCTTCCTCGGCACCCGGTCGCTGCTGCCGCACTGCCGGCCCGCCGCCCGGGCCGCGCTGCCCACCGTGCTGGCCGGGCTGGGCGTGACGGCCGTGGTCGCCGGGGCGCTGCTGGCGTACCCGCTCTACCTGCACTTCGCCGGGCCGCAGACGTTCAGCGGCACCGGCTTCAACCAGGCGCACTACGCCGAGGACGTCGGCGCGTACCTGGAATATCCGACCCGCTCGGTGGCCGGCTGGCTGGGCTTCGGCAGCGACCTGGCGCCGAACCCGACCGAGGAGACGTCGTTCTTCGGCGTGCCGCTGATGGCGCTGGTCGGCGTCTGCCTGGTGACGCTGCGCCGGCACGCGCGGCCCGGCCGGTTCGAGACCCTCATCGCGCTGTACGCGGTGGGCGCCGTCTTCCTGGTGCTCTCGCTGGGCCCGCAGCTCAAGTTCTTCAAGGACACCACGGCCATCAAGCTGCCGTACGCGGCGCTGATGCACCTGCCGCTCTTCGACTCCGCGCTGCCCGGCCGGTTCGCGCTGGTGGTGGCCTGCGTCATCGGCATCCTGCTGGCACTGACCGCCGACCGGCTGCTCGCCGAGCCGATGCCGTCGGCGCGCACGCACACCGCGTGGGCGGCCGGCTTCGCGATCGCGCTGGTGCCGCTGTTCCCGCTGCCGGTGCTGACCGGCGACCGGGCGCCCGAGCCCGCGTTCATCGCCGACGGCCTCTGGCGGCAGTACGTCTCCGACGGCGGGGTGCTGACCGCGTTGCCGTTCGCCACCACCGACACCGCGGACGGGCAGCGCTGGCAGGCGTACACGATGGCCCGCGGCGGCGAGCAGTTCCGCATCCCGGACGGCTACTTCCTCGGCCCGGGCGGCCCGGAGGGCGTCGGCCAGATCGGCGCCACCCCCCGCCACACCGACTGGAAATTCCTCCGCGCCGCCCTGTACGGCGAGGTCCCCCCGATCGACGACTTCGACCGCGACCAGGCCCGGGCCGACCTGGCGTACTGGAAGGTCGAGGCGATCTTCCTGCCCGAGCTGGTGACCGGCTCGCAGGGCCCGGTCTTCCGGGCCGCGGTGGAGATGACCGCGATCGACCTGTTCGGCGAGCCGGAACGGGTCGGCGGGGTCCTGTTGTGGCGCATCCGCCCCGGGATCGACCCGGTGGCCGCGGGCTAGGCTGGGCTCGTGACGACTTCTACGCTCCAGGTCCTGCGCCCGGGCCTGGTCGACTACCGCGAGGCCTGGGAGTCCCAGCGCCGGCTGCACGACGCCGTGGTGGCAGGCACCCAGCCGGACACGATCCTGCTGCTCGAGCACCCCAGCGTCTTCACCGCGGGCAAGCGCACCGAGCCGGCCGACCGCCCGCTGGACGGCACCCCGGTGGTCGACGTCGACCGCGGCGGCAAAATCACCTGGCACGGCCCGGGCCAGCTGGTCGGCTACCCGATCGTCAAGCTGGGCGACCCGATCGACGTGGTCGCCTACGTGCGCCGCGTCGAGCAGCTGCTGATCGACGTGTGCGCCGAGTTCGGCGTCCGCACCGACCGCGTCGAGGGCCGCAGCGGCGCCTGGGTCCGCGCCGACGACCGCGGCCCCGACCGCAAGATCGCGGCGATCGGCATCCGGGTGGCCCGCGGGGTCACCCAGCACGGCTTCGCCATCAACGGCGACTGCGACCTCACCAACTTCGACCGGTTCGTGCCGTGCGGCATCCGCGACGCGGGCGTGACGTCGCTGACCGCGGAGCTGGGCCGCCGGGTGACGGTCGACGACCTGCTCCCGGTCGTCGACCGCCACCTGCCGACGCTGCTGTGAACCTCTACCGCGACCCACGCGACAAGCGGGTCTTCGTGCCGAAGAAAAGTGGCGGGGTCGTGCTGAACTTCGGCCACCCGATCGCCTGGTGGATCCTGATCTGCACAACGATCGTCCCGCTGATCATCGTGGTCGGCATGACCCTCGCCGTCATCCTCTGACCCCCGCTGTCGGAGCCGGCGGCGCGCCCCGGAGCGGGACACGCCGCCGGGGCTCCGGCCACGGGCGTCAGGGCCCGCCGCGGCTCCGGGCCACGGGCGTCAGGGCGCGCCGCCGGCCCCGGCCGCGGGCTTTAGGGCGCGCCGCCGGCTCCAGCCGCGGGCTTCAGGGCGTGACCCAGTGCAGGCCGCGCCCCCCGAGCCCGGCCACGGGGCGTCAGGGCGTAACGCGGTGCAGGTCACGCGGGAACGCGGTGACCTCGCGGACGTTCGCCGCCCCGGTCAGCCGCGCCACGAACCGCTCCAGCCCGATCGCGAAGCCACCGTGCGGCGGCATCCCGTACCGGAAACCGTCGAGGTAGCCCCGATAGGGCGCGACCGGCTCGCCGCGCGTGGCCAGGGCGGCCTCGTAGTCCGCGTAGCGGTGCAGCCGCTGGCCGCCGGTGACCAGCTCGAGCCCGCGGAACAGCAGGTCGAAGCTGTTGGACCAGACCGGGTCCGACGGCTGCGGATGGGTGTAGAACGGCCGCTTGCGCATCGGGTAGCCGGTGACGAAGACAAACTCCGACCCGTGCTCCCGCAGCGCCCACTCCCCCAGCGCCCGCTCGTGCGCCGGGGCGAGGTCGGGCTCGTCGGCCGGCGCCCCGGCGATCCGCAGCGCCTCCGCGAAGTGCAACGCCGGGATCTCGGCCGGCACCGCCGGCACGGCGACGCCGGTGCGCTCGGCCACGGTGGCGGTCATCCCGGCCACCACCTCGGTGAGCAGGGCCATCACGTCCCGATGGTCGGCGATGAAACCCAGCTCGGCGTCCAGCGATGTGTACTGCGCGAGGTGCCGCGCGGTGTCGTGCGGCTCGGCGCGGAACACCGGCCCGACCTCGTAGACCCGTTCGAACACCCCGACCATCAGCTGCTTGTAGAACTGCGGCGACTGGGCCAGGAACGCGGGCCGGCCGAAGTAGTCGAGCGCGAACACGTTGGCGCCGGACCCCCCGTCCGACCGCCCCGCCACCACCCCTGACCGGACTGAAGACTCACTGGCCGACGCCACGATCTTCGGCGTGTGGATCTCGACGAAGCGCCGCTGCTCCAACGCGTACCGGAACCCCGCGGCCGCGGCCGCCGCGACCCGCAACGCCCCCGCCCGGCTCGGGTGCCGCAAGGAAAGGGCGGCATGGTCAAGCTGAGTGGGCAGGCTCGCGCTCAGCGCGGGCCGATGCAGGTCAAAAGCCAGCGGTACGTCCACAGCGTTCAAAATTCGCAGAACGGGAGCAGTCAGCTCAACTCCGGCAGGCGCGGCCGGGTTCGCGGTGACCGTGCCGGTCAGCTCGACCACGGACTCCTCGCCCAGCCCCTCGAGCTGGGCGCGGACCTCGGGCTCGGTGACCACCACCTGGGTGAGCCCGGCGGCGTCCCGCACGATCAGGAAGGCGACGGCCTTGAGCAACCGGCGGCGATGAACCCAGCCGGCGACCGTGACGGTGGCCCCGGTGTGCCGGGCCAGTTCGGTGGAGAGGATGCGTTGCACGGCTTTGACCTCCTCGGTGACTGCAACGCGGCCCCAGGGAGGTGTGGGCGAGCGGGATCCTCGCGGTGCCACCACACCTTCGCGCCCAGCCTCGGGCGCCTCTTGTCGTACCCGGCTCAGGAGTGTCTTCGCGCCCCGCACCGGGCCACCATCACAGCTGGCGGTGGCTCTCTCGGCCGGTGGGATCGGGGCGTTACTCGGTTCCGTCAGCGCCGTGCACGGCACGTTAACAGCGCCCGGCCGACCGGCAAACCGGGTTTCCCCGACCGGCGTGAGGGCCCTCACAGAATCAACGATGTGAGCCTCGCCGCCCCTGCAACGGTTGATCTTGTCTTCGGCGTAACCTCAGCCTTGTGACTATTGCTCCCGAGGGCCGCCGCATGCTGCGCATCGAGGCGCGCAACGCCGAAACTCCCATCGAGCGCAAGCCGCCCTGGATCAAAGTCAAAGCCAAGATGGGCCCCGAGTACACACACATGCGTGGCCTCGTGCAAAAGGAAGGCCTGCACACGGTCTGCCAGGAAGCCGGCTGCCCCAACATCTACGAATGCTGGGAAGACCGCGAGGCCACCTTCCTGATCGGCGGCGACCAGTGCACCCGCCGCTGCGACTTCTGCCAGATCGACACGGGCAAGCCGGCCGAGTTCGACGCCGACGAGCCCCGCCGGGTAGGCGAATCGGTAGCCACCATGGGCCTGAAATACGCCACGGTCACCGGCGTGGCCCGCGACGACCTCCCCGACGGCGGCGCCTGGCTGTACGCGGAAACAGTCCGCCAGATCCACAAGCTCCAGCCCGGCTGCGGCGTCGAGCTGCTGATCCCCGACTTCAACGCCGACCCCGAGCAGCTGGCGGAAGTCTTCGGAGCAGCCCCCGAGGTGCTGGCCCACAACGTGGAAACGGTCCCCCGCATCTTCAAGCGCATCCGCCCCGGCTTCCGCTACGACCGCTCCCTCGACGTGATCACCCAAGCCCGAGCCGCCGGCCTGGTCACCAAGAGCAACCTGATCCTGGGCATGGGCGAAGAAAGAAGCGAGGTCTCCCAGGCCCTGAGGGACCTGCACGCAGCCGGCTGCGAACTGATCACCATCACCCAGTACCTGCGCCCGACCCCCCGCCACCACCCGGTGGAACGCTGGGTGAAGCCGGAAGAATTCATCGAACTGAACGCCGAAGCCGAGGAAATCGGATTCGCCGGGGTGATGAGCGGGCCTCTGGTGCGGTCGTCTTACCGGGCCGGGCGGTTGTACAAGCAGGCGCTTGCCGCTCGGGGCTGAGGTCCTGCACGGGGTGTTTCGCTCCGCTGGTGATCGGTCGGTCGGCCTGGCATGCTCTCGGCCGACCCTGCACCTGGCCCGGCCTCCGCGTCATCCCTGACGACCTCGCGCCCGGCCCGGCCTCCAGGTTGTCCCAGCCGACCTTGCGCTTGGCCCGGCTTCCACGTAGTCCTGCCCACCTTGCGCCCGGCCCGGCCTCCGTTGCTACCTGCTTACCCCACCAGGTGCCGGCCTGTATGCGCGAAGCTTTGCTCACCCGACCGTTTGCATGGCCCGCCCCGCGCGACACCCTGCTCAGCCAACCGCCAGCCTGGCCGCCACGCGCGAAGCCCTGCTCGCCCGGCGAATGGCTGGCCGCCACGCGCGAAGCCCAGCTCGCCCAGCGAATGGCGGGCCTCCACGCGCGAAGCCCAGCTCAGCCATCCGCCAGCCTGGCACACCACGCGCGAGCCCTGGTTGCCCGACCGCTTGCTGACCTCCACGCACGAAGCCCAGCTCAGCCAACCGCCAACCTGGCCCACCACGCGCGAGCCCTGGTTGCCCGACCACTTGCTGGCCGCCACGCGAAGGCCTGCGCAGCCAACTGCTAGCTAGCGGGGCTCCCGCCACGCAAAGCCATGCGGACCTTGTGACCTTGCCCGGTCACCGTGCGTCGTCCCTACCCCTCGTCGCCCCTCGCCCGGCCTCCGCGGCCCCCGTCTGCCTTGCCCGGCACCCGGGCGTGACTTGGGCTTGCCGATGGATCTTGGTAACGGATGGCCGTCAGAACAGCCATCCGTTACCAAGGTCTCCGGCTATTCCCTGATGCCGGCGGGCAGTGCCGAGCAAGGCCGACTGCCAGCCGCGTGAGCCATTCGAAGCGCCGTCCTGCAACGATGCCGACGCGCAATTCCCAGCCGGCAGAGTATGGCTTCCGTTCCTGCTCATAGAGGTATTCGGCATGCTCCGAGAGATGCTCGCCCACTCCGGGCAGAACCTCGTCCTCGAACCGCAATCCGGCGGCCAGACGACGGGAACCGAAGTCCACGTGCTGCGTGAAGCGCAGGACCGGACCGCCAGCCAGACGGAACCACCCGCCACATGCTGCGTGAAGCGCAGGACC
>NZ_JBITLX010000029.1:76154-107254 GCF_044465625.1 Actinoplanes sp. NPDC049599 | reverse complement strand
GGACCCGACCGCCAGCCAGACGGAACCACCCGCCACATGCTGCGTGAAGCGCAGGACCCGACCGCCAGCCAGACGGAACCACCCGCCACATGCTGCGTGAAGCGCAGGACCCGACCGCCAGCCAGACGGAACCACCCGCCACATGCTGCGTGAAGCGCAGGACCCGACCGCCAGCCAGAAGGAAATCGCCAGCCAGACAGCGGACGCGACAGCCGGACCCGAGACCTCCAGCCGGACCGGCCCTTGCCCGGCCGGTCACGCTGGCCGGACTGGGAACCACCATCCGGACCAACACCCCGGCCAACCGCGAACCGCCAACCACCAACACCCTCGCCGAATCCGAAACCTACAGCGGGACCGGCGCCCCGCGGCCGAATCGGAAAACACCAGCGGGCCAGCACCCCGCCGGACCGGGAGACCATCGACCGGACCGCGAACTCCCGGCGGACCGGGCGTTGCAGGGCGGCGGATCGGAATGGGCCTTAGTTGTCCAGTAGACCTAAGCGGTGGGCGACCGCCGCTGCCTCGCCTCGGGTTGACACCGCTAGCTTTGCGATGATGCGGGACACGTGCACGCTTGCTGTCTTCGGGGATATGTAGAGCTGCTGCGCGATCCCGCTGTTGCTGCGCCCCTCCGCCACCAGCCGCAGCACCTCCCTCTCCCTGTCTGTCAGCGTCTCCGTGCCCGTCGCGGTTGGCTGTGTTGCTGAGCGCAGTCCGATCCGGCGGGCCAGGGTGTCTGCTGCCTCGCTCAGTGGGCGTGCGCCCAGTGCGCCCGCGATCGCCGCCACCTCTTCGACCGCTCCTGCCGACGCGGTGCGGTCGCCCGCGCCGGCCGTTGCTGTTGCCAGGCCCAGCAGCGCCACCGCGAGCGGGTAGGGCTGGCCGTCGGCTCGCCAGGCTTCGACGGCCTTGTGCCACAGCTCCGGGCGGCCTGTCAGTGTTGCGGCTACTTGCGCCGCGTGGGCTCGGTCAGCGGGGCTGCGTTGCGGCACCGTCTCGGCGAGACTGCGGATCTGGGTGGTCAGTTCTTCGTCGGCCGACTCCTCGGCGACGGCTGCTGCCGCCGTGAGCAGGGCCCAGCCGTACCGGGGGCGGTCGGTTATCGATGGTTCGGCCGCTGCTTGTCGGGCTGCGGCCAGGGCGGTAGCCGTGTCGCCCGTGTGCCGGGCCAGCTGGATGCGGAGCTCCATCAGCGACAGCCGGTTTTCCCGGTGCAGGAACTGCCGGCCCAGGAAGGCGATCGTCCGGTGCGCCAGCGGCTCGGCGCCCTCGTGGCCGCGGGCCAGCCGCAGCATCGCGCGCAGGCGCATCCAGGGCAGCGCCAGAGTGCCGGGCGGGTCCTGGCGGGCGGCCTCCGCGCAGCGGGCGTCTGCCTCGTCCCACCGGCCCAGGGCGATCAGCGCCTCGGCGTGGTTGGCCAGCAGGAACACCCCGGTGGTGCGGTGCACGCCGACCCGGTCTGCGTACGGGACGCCTTCGGCCGCCGTGGCCGCGGATTCCTCGTAGCGGCCCAGTTCGTACAGGGAGTCGGAGATGTTGACCAGGGCTCGGGCCAGGTTGGGCAGGTCGCCTGTCGCGCGGGCGCGAGCGGCGGCGTTCTCCATCGCGGGCAGGGCCTCGCCGGCGGACAGTTTGCCGCGACAGATCTGCCCGTACGTGATGGCGGCGGTGACCGTTGCGGACACGTCGCCGCTCTCGAGCGAGGCGGCCAGGGCCTCGCTGGCCACCTCCCCGGCCTCCTTGTCGCTGACGCCGCTGAGCGCGTACGCGGCGTCGGCGATCAGCATCACCCGCTCCTGTGACTGCGGTGCCAGGCGCAACAGCCGGTATGCCTCCCGGGCCTCGGCCGCGCCGTCGCTGGTGCCCGCGTTGTAGAGCAGTTTGCTGCGGCGAACGAGCAGCCGGGCCGCGCGCAACGGCTCGGCATCGGCGTCCAGGTCGGCCAGTGCCGCCTTGGTCAGTTTCAGCGCCCGTGGGTGGTTGCCGGCCTCGATCGCGACCAGCCCGGTCTGCTCCAGCAGGTCGAGGTGGCTGGCGCCGAGCAGTTCTGCCGCCTCGGGGACCAGCTCCCACAGCTCCAGCACGCGTTCCAGCAGCCGGGCCTGCTCCGCGTACGCGTACCGCTGGGAGGCTGCCTCCGCGGCACGGCGGGCCGAGATCAACGCCTTGGGGTGGTCGTGTGCGGCGTACCAGTGATGGGCGATCTCCGCCGGGGCCCGGCCCATCGCGACCAGCTGGGGCTCCGCCTCGACCGCCTCGGCGTAGCGGGCGTGCAGGCGGGCGTGTTCGCCCGGCAGCAGGTCGTCGTGCACGGCCTCACGGACCAGGGCGTGCCGGAACTCGTATCCACCGTCGGCGTCGAAGACGATCAGCTGGGCGGCGACGACGGTGCGCAGCGCGGACTCGAGGTCGGCCTCGTCGATCCCGGCGACCCGGCTGAGCAGCTCGTGACCGAACTTGGTGCCACCGACGGCGGCCACCCGCAGCACCCGCTGGGCCGCGTCCGGCAGCTGGTCGACCCGGGTCAGCAGCAGGTCGCGCAGGCTGTGCGGGATGTCGGCGCAGCTCGGGTCGGCGGACGTGGCGAACTGCTCGATGAAGAACGGGTTGCCCTGGGCGCGCTCGTGGACGGCCTCCACCGTCCGCGGCTCCGGCTCGGTGCCGAGCAGGTGGCTCAGCATCTCGGCGGTGCCGTCGCGGTCGAGCCGGTCGATCTCGGTGCGGTGCACACCGCGTACCCGATCGAGCTCGGCCAGGAACGGCCGCAGCGGATGGCCGCGGTGCAGTTCGTCGGTGCGGTAGGTGGCAACCAGCAGCACCTGCGGCAGCCGGGCCGAGCGGACCAGGAAGCCGATCAGGTCCCGGGTCGACCGGTCGGCCCAGTGGAGATCCTCGATGACCAGCACCAGCGGTTGCCGTTCGGCCAGCCGGCCGAACAGCGAGGCGACCAGTTCGAACAGGACGCCGCGGCGGGCCTCGCCGACAGCCTCGGGCGTTGGCGGGCCCAGCTCGGGCAGGAGCCGGGCGAAATCCTGCTCGCGCCCGTCGAGGACGGCCGGGCCGTCGGAGTGCACGAGCCGGCGCAGCGCGGCCGCGAACGGCGCGAACGGCAGCCCCTCCTCGCCCAGCTCCAGGCATTGCCCGGTGAGGATGCGGGCGCCCTCCGCGGCGGCCACCCGGCAGAACTCCTCGACCAGGCGGGTCTTGCCCACGCCCGCCTCGCCGCCGACCAGGACGGTCGACGGCTCGGCGTTGCGGGTGCGCTTAAGGGCGTCGCGCAGCGTGGCGAGGTCGGCCTCCCGACCGACCAGAACATCACTGCCGGCGTGCGCGGTCACGCCGTCGAGCATGTCATGCCACGGGCCCGGCGCGCCTGCCCCGAAAAGCACGGTCATGACGCCGCGGGCGCCCGCACCGGGCGGGGCCTGCGGGTGGGCCAGTGCCATCGCGCATGGCGTGGTCCGGCCGCGGTGGCCTCGTGCGCGAGGTGGTCGGCGGCGGCCGCGCGCTGCCACTCGGCGGCGCGCTGGTGGTACAGATCGAGCTGGAACTGGGGGTCGTTGAGCTGGAACATCTCGTCTCCTCGCGATCGGTCGTCCTTGCTGTGCTCGACTCTTCGCGGGAAGGTGGGGGCCGTGCATGGGGAAGGTGCCTCATCTTTGGCCCGGGACCACCTCAGCTGCGGGTCCTGGGCGAGTAAGGCACCCGGCTGACCACTACACTTTCGGGTATGGCAAAACCCCAGGAGAAGGTGTCGTTCGTCGAGCGCCTGAAGCAGATCGGCCAGGTGTTCGCGTTCACGGCGCGGCAGGACAAGTGGTTCGTCCCGCTGATCATCGCGGCGGTGCTGATCCCGCTCGCCCTGACCGTGCTGGTGGTCCTCCTGGGCCTGGGCTGGGTGTGGATCCCGATCGGCATCATGGTCGCCCTGCTGGCGGCCCTGATCGTGCTCAACCTGCGGTCGAACACCGCGATGATGAACGCGGCCGAGGGCCAGCCCGGCGCGGCAGCCTCGATCGTCGAGAACATGCGCGGCGACTGGCGGGTGCGCCCGGCGGCCAGCTCCACCACCCAGTTCGACATGGTGCACATCGTGATCGGCCGGCCGGGAGTGATCCTGCTGGGCGAGGGCCAGCCGCAGCGCGTCCGCAACCTGATGGGCCAGGAGAAGCGCCGCCTGTCGAAGGTGATCGGCAACGCCCCGATGTACGACTACCTGATCGGCCAGGGCGAGGGCGAGCTGTCGATCCGCAAGCTCCGCACGACGGTGATGCGCCTGCCCCGCAACCTGACCGGCAAGGACGTGAACGCGTTGGACAAGCGCCTGGGTGCGCTGATGGCCCGCCCGCAGATGCCGAAGGGCGCGATCCCGAAGAACATGCGCCCGGGCGGCAAGGGCATGCGCCAGCAGCGCCCGCGCTGACCCCGCGCGCACCGGTAACCGCCCGCTAAGGGCAGCAGGCAATGCTTACTCCCCGCGCAGACGCCACAATGCGCGGGGATTTCGCATTTCCTGAGCCGGGCGGAGTCGGCACCGAACGACGCCCGTGTGTGGTTTTACCATTGCCCGGCTCTGACGTATTGTCTCCAGCTACGCTGAGACTCAGCGCAGCTGGAAGGTTTCGCCGTGCCGAGGACGCAACGAGCCATCTACGATGAACGCTATACCGGCACGGGTTACGACCAACGCTCGGCCGTACCGGTATTGACCGCGGAAAGATCAGCCTTGCGAAGGGCTGTCGACAGGGCGATCAGCACCACCGCCGGCGACCGCTCTCCGGTCACCCTGTTCGATTTCGGGTTCGGCACCGGCCGGGTCACGAATGAGTTCCTCGTCAGCTTCCCGGAACGCTACGGCAGCCTCGGCAGAGACCTGCGGGTCATCGCCTATGACGTCTCGGCCGTCGGCCTGCGAAAGGCCGAGGAAGAGCTCAAGTGGCGGCACGCCTTTGAAGCGCCCGATGAGATCAAGTGGGACGACGAGGCGAGTGCGGGATACGTCGCGGGTTCTCTTGTGCGGGATGTGCGGGGGATCCGGCTGAGTGTCGTCTTCGTTCATGGCAACGAAGCCGAGTCTCCCGCGGCGATCGGCCGGCTGGTGCGAGCCGCCACCAGAGGCCCGGCACTGATCACCACCTCGTGGTACAGCTGCCTCGGCCATATTCCCGGCCGGCAGCGCCGAGCGCAATTCTTCCGCATGCTGGATCGGGTCACCGACCCGCGCGGGGAACTGCTGATCGCCCCTTCCGTATCGGGTGATCTGGTGGAGGCGCAGGCGGAGTGGGCCGAGCGGCTGCGCCGCGGCGACATCGGCGACCATCCCATCGAGGTCCCCGGCGATGTCATGTACGAGACCGAGCTCCATGGCCTCAATTTCTGGCACGTGTTCGGCACCGACCTGGACGAGCTGATCCGGCGGGGACTCGGACCGCACCAACGCGCCTGGATCGAGGCCCTGCGCATGCCCGGCCCGGAATTCGGCTCCGCAGTGGACGAGCAGGTGAACTACCGGCAGACCCAGCTTTTCAACCTGGCCAGACAACGCCGGCGCTGGCGCCACAGCGACTATCGGCGCGTCCACACGGCGGTGGCGGTGCGCAGCGGATCACCCCGGGCGCGCTGACCCGGTCCCGCCGATCTGCGGCTGGTGACGGTCCTGCCGGGGAAGATCGCGCAGGGCGACCACCGAGATGGTCAGCAACTGGTTCTGGTGCACCTCCACCCGGTACAGGCACTCGAAGTCGTCATGCCGGGCGCACATTCGCAGGAAGTGTTCGTCCAGCGGCAGCCGGGCACCGGCCCAGGTGCCGAACCCGTAGATCCCCGCGATGACGAAAATCTTGCGGTCCGCCGCGAAAGGGCTGGTGGCCCTGATCAGAATGCCGTAGTCGACCCGGAACCGTCGCGCACAACGTTTGCCGTCGGGGCCCACCGCGATGGACCAGCTGTCGTCGAAGTCGCGGGTCGAGTCGCCGTGCAGGATGTCTTCCTCCCATTCCGGGGAGTACAGCTCGCCGGATTCGAGGTCCTCGACGGTCATCGCGGCGGGATCGACCCGGAACCCCGAACCGATTCTCGCGAATACGACCGGGATGAGGCTGTTGACCTCGTCCAGGCCCACCAGGATGATGTTTTCGCGTTGCTGGCCGTCCACCAGTTTGGACGCATAGGCGATATCGAACGACGCGCCGTACATGCCGAGGGTGGTCGCCAGTTCGTGCACCGCGTGGCTGTCGCCGAGGCCGATGAAGCCGGACGGTTCCAGGTAGTTGAAGCGGGGAAAGGATCCGAGGAACAGATAGGTCCGGCCCCGGATGATCTGCGCGCCCCAGAATTTCCGGCCGCGCCGGGATCGCACACGGCCCAGCACACCCCGGGCGCTCACCCCGAATCCGAAGACCAGGATCGCGGCGACGATGTTGACTGCCAAGTCCTGCACGCTGTGCACGGCCACCCCCTTGGACCGAGATCCACTGGCCGGATTCCCGATGAACAGGAACGGCTACGCGCACCCTCGGTGACCTAAGCGTCACAATGAGCAGCGAACTGGCATTGACGGTGGTCAGCGCCTCTGGTCGGTGATCAGGAGTGGTGACAGGGTCGCGAGCACCTCATCGGTGCGGGTCGCCTTCATCAGGGCCATTCCTCCGCGGTGATGCCCACAACCCGTCAGGAAGATCGCTCGCCCGAGTGCCGACCCGATCCGCGGGAGCCGGGAGTCCTCCGTGAAGGCCGGCGCCGTCAGCCGACTGCCGGGCACGCCGGTGATCGGCCGAACACACACAGGCCCCAGCGCGAACCTCCAGTCGCTCACCTCGGCACCGACGTCCTGGCCGAACAGATCGGTGAGCCGAACGTCACGAGCAGCCAGTGATCGTCGGCCCGGTAGGCGTTCAGTCGGTAGATGCCCACAATGCTGCGGATCCGGGTCGGAAAGACCCGGGCGACCGCCGCCTCACGCTCATCGTGCCCCGTTACCCGCCCACGCCTGAACCGACACGGACCGGTGGCCCCGTTGCTCGGGCTGGGGACAATGAGGTCATGCACTCCTCGTTCTTCACCGGCGTCCTCCTGCTGCCCTCGAAGTCCGTCTTCGGCACCACCGCGGAGGTGACCCTCGGCGACAACACGCCGGTCGCCGTCATCCACCGCAAGGCCTGGTCGGCCCGCCCGAAGTTCGAGATCTTCGACGCCGCCGACACCACGCTGCTCGCGACCGGCAAGGCGACCGGGTTCCTGGGCAACCACTACGAACTCGTCGGCCCCCGTGCCGAGCCCTTGCTGAGCCTCAAGTTCAGCGGCTGGAGCGGTCCGCGCCGAGCGACGGTGACGCTGCCCGACGGCCGGGAACTGACCGCCAGCGGCAACTGGAGCGCCCGCGACTACACCGTCGCCGACAGCGCCGGCAACCGGATCGCGGGGCTGGTCACCACGAGCAGCGCGTGGACCTGGAAGCCGGACAGCCTGGCGTTCGAGATCAACGCGCCGGCGCTCACCCTGCTGCAGGCCATCGGCCTGGCGCAATGCATCCGTACGGCGGTAGAAGCGTCCCGCGCCGCCGCAGCCGGCTGACCTGCCGTGGTGCCGATGGGCTGCCCGATCGGGCCCGGTTTTGTACCCGACCGCTCGCCCGGACGGATCACTCCCCCAGCCGCGTCGCGTGCACCATGGCTGCATGGCCCGGTTGCAGACGGCGGGGACGGCCGCCAGACAACCGACCCCGCTGGTCGACGCGTCCCGCCCGGCCCTGCTCGGTGCGCAAGGGAGGAACCGCGCCTTCGCCGCCGCGCTGGGCCGCCTTGCCCCGGTGCAGCGCACGCCGCTGACGCCGGCTCAGCAGGCGACCAACATGCAGGAACGGGCCAACGCGCTGCGCGCCATCCAGTTGCTGACCCTCGGGCTGATCCCCGATCTGGAAGTCGAGATGGGCGTCGACACGCTCGGCGAGCCCATCCGCGCCCATCTGGTCGCCGGTCAGAGCACCGAGGTGGCGATGGTCGTCGCCGGCGTGCACGGATCGGAACAGTCCGGGGTCGAGGTCGCCGAGCGGCTGCTGGTGCAGCTGCAGACGCAGCGACCCTTCCTCACCGTCGTTGTCGTCCCGCGGCTGTTCCCGGACAACGTCGCCGGCCGGGCCGCCTGGGACGCCAAGATCGCCAAGGAGCAGGGCAAGGTCCTGGCCAAGAAGTACCGCGAGCTGCGGGACAAAGCCGGTGATCCGGGCCGGGTGACGCCCGGTGCCGCCACCAAGGACCCGAACCGGCAGTTCCCCGAGCTGGGCAAGGATCTCGACCTGGCCAACCCGGTCGACGCCAAGGGCAAGCGGGTGGAGCCGGGCAACCTCGCGCTGATGGCGCTCATCAAGGCGTTCTCCCCGAAGCGCATCGTGTCGATACACGCGCAGAAGGACCTGGACAAGGCCGGCGTCTTCGCCGACCCGCACCCCAGCGTCGCCTCCGGTCCGCTGGCCACCGAGGCCGATCAACTGGCCATCGAGACCGCCAAGAGGGCGAAGACGCTCGGTGCCCGCGTAGCGGGCAACACCGGAGGCAAGGCAAGCGGTACGACCTTCGGCAGCCTCTACCCCGGTCAGGACCCGAAGCTGTCCAAGAAGCAGATGGAGGTCGAGAACGCCCGCGGGCGCTCGCTCGGCCAATGGGGTCCGTCCAAGGGAATCGCCGTCTTCACCGTCGAGTGCAGCGAGCAGTACCGATCGAACAGCGCGGTCGACGACCCGAACCGCGCCGTCGAACTCGAAGCGCTGGCAACGGCGATCCGCGAGATCATGCTCGGTCCGCCGGCCACCGCACCGAGCACCGCACCGGGAACCCAGGCTCCGGCGACCCCAGGATCCGGTGCCCCCGCACCAGTCCAGCGGCTGATGGTGGCGCGGATCGCGGCCGAGGCCGGCAACCGGGCGGCCCACGTGGCAGCCGATCACCTGCGCGGCGGGCACTGACGCTGGGCCGCCGGATCCGTCAGCGCGCCGGGTCGGTGACGAGCAGCGGGGGCAGGGTCGCGAGCACCTCGTCGGTGCTGGTCGCCTTCATCAGCACCAGTTCCTCCGCGGTGATGCCCACCACGGTCAGGAAGATCGCCCGCCCGAGTGCCGACTCGATGCGCGGGAGGCGGGGGTCCTCGGTGAAGGCCAGCGCGGTCAGCCGACTGCCGGGTTCGCCGGTGATCGGCCCGCCCGGGTCCATCCGGTGCCCGGCCGCGAGCGGCTGCTCGCTGCCGAAAACGTACTGGCCCAGCTTGTCGAGCAGGTTCAGCGCCCAGGTGGGCGGCTGTTCGCCGGTACGGGGTACACGCATCGTCAGCTCGAAACCCCAGCCGCTCACCTCGGCGTCGGCGTCCTGCCCGAAGAGATCCGTGAGCCCGAACGTCACGAGCAGCCAGTGGCCGTCGGCCCGGTACGCGCTCAGCCCGTAGATCCCGGTCTGGCCGGGCACCGTACCGGTCCCCCAGTGCAGCGGGCTCGGGTCGGCGACGACCCGGGCGACCGCCGCCTCGATGGCGTCCCAGCCGCGGGTGTCCTCGTGCGTGGTGCTCATCCGTGTCCTTCCCCGGAGCCTGCTGGTGGGAGTGTGCGTGGCGACCCCTGGCATACTCTCCCGATGCCAGACATGGCGATCACAAGGGCCGGTCAACAGGACCACGGCGCGGATTTCGCCGATCTGGCCGGGTACGTCCGCGGCTACGAGGCCGGCGGCTATCCCGTCGCCCTGGTGAGCGAGCTTGTCTGCCGCGAGTGCCGGGGAACGGTGTTCCGCGTCTTTGTCGACGACGACGAGGGTTGCGCCGTGGCCGTCTGCCAGAGCTGCAAGGCCGACAACGACATCGCGGACAGCGCCGAATACTTCGCCGACGCCGAGCTGGGCGAGTGTGCCTGCCCGTGCGGCGGCGAGGAGTTCGCGGCGGCCGTCGGCTTCGCCCGGCACGCCGACGGGGAGGTGCAATGGGTCAGCCTCGGCCTGCGCTGCCTCACCGACGGCACCCTGGGCGTCTACACCGACTGGAAGATCGACTACGGCCCCACCGCCCATCTGCTGAGCCAGCACCCTTCCTAGCCGGCGCTCAGGGGCGCGTGCCGCGGACCGCGTACCGCTGCATCGTGACACCCTCCTCGAAGGACCCCTGCTCGATCAGATCGAGTTCCGCCGGCGCCTCCTGGGCGTCGAACAGCGGCCGGCCCGCGCCCAGGATGACCGGGTGGGTGAAGAGCAGCAGCTCGTCCAGCAGGCCCGCCCGCAGCAGCTGCGTGGCGAGACCGGCCCCGCCGACGCCGATGTCGCCGTCGGCCTGCGCTCGTTCCCGGGCCAGCGCCTCGATCGCGTCGTCCTTGCCGCCCACCACCCGGGTGTTGTGGCCCGCGCCGGTCCGGGTGCGGGACACCAAAATCTTGGGCATCGACGTCCAGATCTCGCCGTATTCGCGCATGTGCTCAGGCAGGGTGGCGTCGTTGCGGGCGTCGGGCCAGAACGATTCCATCGTCTCGTAGACCACGCGGCCCTGGACCATGAGCGACAGCCCGCGCGCCCGGGCGTTGAACTCCCGGTGCAGCGGCTCACCGATGCGCATCCAGGTTCCACCGCCCTGCTCGCTCGGCCGGTGCTCGACCCTGAGGTCGAGAGACACGTTCATCCAGTACACGAATCGGCCCGGCACCTGTCCTCCCAGCTCCCTCGAGCTACGCCCGCAGCGCCGCCGCGCAGCCGGCGCAGCACCTGATCGGGCCCCACTGCTCGACCAGGAACGGGTCGGTGAACAGGGTATCGGGCTTCGCGAGCAGCACGGCGACGCCACAGAGCGCCGTCCGCTCCGTCGGCAGCACGGCATGCGCGACGATCTCGGTGGGCGGGGGGTCGTCGCGGCGTGCCAGCTCGACGGTGTGCCAGTCGGCCGCAGTCAGGCCGAGCCGGTGACGGGTCTGCGACTGCCGGGCCATCAGCCCATGATGGCCGACGGATGCACCCGAACCGGCGGTTCGTACGGGCTCAGCCCTGCAGAATGGCGAGTGCGGTCTCGCTGGGCGGAAGACGACGGTTCGCGGTTCGGCAAAGGCCGGCCTGGGCTGGACTGGCACCTGAGCCGTTCGATACCTGCCATCGATTCTCGTCGTTCTACACCGTTTCTCGGTGCGTTGTGCCCTGGTCGTGCCTAACGATCATGACGCCTTTGAACCGGTGACCTCTTCCGTTCCCGATTTCTACCGAGCCGGGGGCCGACTTCCCGTCGGGCATCCCGTCGCGCAAGCCTCGCTCGGCCGACCGCGCCCGCCCGGGCAAGGTGGAGCACCCCACGTCTGACCGACCTGGCCCGGGCGAGCGCGGTCTGGTTGCCTTCGGTGCGCGACGCATGCGCGCCCGGGATTTCGGAAGCGGCGTTTCCAGCCTCGCTCGAACTCTGTTCGACCAACTTGCTGGGGCGGAAATAGCATGGATGGGGTGAGGGCCCGACGGGAAGCGCAACTGTGGGCAGCGGCGCTGTTCATCGTGGCAACGGCCGTCGGAGTCGGCGCATGGTTCCTTCCGCCGACGGCGGGCGTCGTTGCTGCGCTCGCGGCCGCGGCGGTCGCTGTAGTTGGCCTCTCGTTAGCCAACGACGGGTTTCGCCACTTCACTGAAACGGCATTCCGCGCCGTTGTCCGGATTTTTCCGCTCATTCTCGGGTCTGTCCTGGTCTTTGCGCTTCTAAGGTGGGCGTGGGTCGCGGGTCGCTGGGAGCGATGGCTTGCGGCGGCCGTCCTGGCGCTCGTCGTTGTCTATGCAGCATTGCGCACTATTTCCGGCGGCGCCGACCTGAAGGCGGCGCTCCCCGGCTCGCCGGGCCTCGATGAACAAATCGCTGGGGAGGTGGAGGGCCTCACCGAGGGCGTGGCGGGGACGCTATCGCGGGAGCGTGTGCCGGTTTCGCGGCGCTTGGCCGAGTTGGCGTATTTGGCCAGGGAAAATGTCAGCGCCATACACGAAGTGCAGGGCCAGAACGCGGAGCTCCATAAACGCATCGACCAGCTTCTCGAGGATCTTGCAGAGGCCGAACGCCTGAACCGGCGGTCCAACTGGCTCATGTTCGTGGGAGGAGTTGCGCTTTCCATCCCGATCGGTTTCCTGGTGAACCTGGCCACTGGCTGACGCCCGCACCCGAAGTCGCCCCCGCTCGCGGAGCGTAGAGCTTCGGCCGATCCGGCGTTCCGGGGTGCCGACGGCGAGCCGGTCAACGCCTCGACGTTCTCCCGCACCTGGACGCCGGTGCGCACCAAGGTCGGGCTGCCGCCACGCTGGGGATTCCACGGCCTGCGGCACTACTACGCGACGCTGCTGATCCACGCCGGGGCGAGCGTCAAGCCGGTGCAACCCGCGCTCGGCCACTCGACGCCGGCGATCGCGCTCAACCAGTACGTGCGCGAGTGGCCGGACGTGTTGGACCGCGCCCGCGCGCTGGTCGACGGCGCTCTCGGCGTACGCGAAACGGCGGCCACGTCGGCTGGGAGCCGAGCATGACCGCCGCTTCCTACGTTGTGCCCAGGTTGTGCCCAAGATCAGATAAGCGTGCGAACGTGCTGGTCAGGGCACTGCAAGGGGTCAGACGTTGTAGTACATCTCGAACTCGTGCGGGGTCGGGCGGAGCCGGACCGGGTCGATCTCGTTGACGCGCTTGTAGTCGATCCACGTCGAGATCAGGTCGTCGGTGAAGACGCCGCCCGCGGTCAGGAACTCGTGGTCGTTCTCCAGGGACTCGAGCACCGCGTCCAGGGAGCCCGGGACCTGCTTGACGTTGCCCCACTCCTCCGGGGGCAGGTCGTAGAGGTCCTTGTCGATCGGGGCCGGCGGCTCGATCTTGTTCTTGATGCCGTCCAGGCCCGCCATCATCTGCGAGGCGAACGACAGGTACGGGTTGCTCGACGGGTCCGGCACGCGGAACTCGACGCGCTTCGCCTTCGGGTTGCTGCCCGTCACCGGGATGCGGGTGCAGGCGGAGCGGTTGCGCTGCGAGTAGACCAGGTTGACCGGCGCCTCGTAGCCCGGGACCAGGCGGCGGTACGAGTTGACCGTCGGGTTGGTGAACGCGAGCAGCGACGGCGCGTGGTGCAGCAGGCCGCCGATGTACCAGCGGGCCATGTCGGACAGACCCGCGTAGCCGGTCTCGTCGTAGAACAGCGGCTCGCCGCCCAGCCACAGGGACTGGTGGGTGTGCATGCCCGAGCCGTTGTCACCGAAGAGCGGCTTCGGCATGAACGTCGCCGTCTTGCCGTGCTCCCAGGCGGTGTTCTTGATGATGTACTTGAACATCTGCATCTGGTCGCCGGCGTGCAGCAGCGTCGAGAACTTGTAGTTGATCTCGGCCTGGCCCGCGGTGCCGACCTCGTGGTGCGAACGCTCCACGGTGAAGCCCACGTCGATCAGGCGGCGCACCATCGCGTCGCGCAGGTCGGAGTAGTGGTCGAGCGGCGAGACGGGGAAGTAGCCGCCCTTGTACGCGGTCTTGTAGCCGCGGTTGCCGCCCTCCTCCTCCTTGCCGGTGTTCCAGGCGCCCTCGATCGAGTCGATGTAGTAGAACGCCTGGTTGGCGCTGGTCTCGTGGCGGATCGAGTCGAAGATGTAGAACTCGGCCTCGGCGCCGAAGTACGCCGTGTCGGCGATGCCGCTGGACGCGAGGTAGGTCTCGGCCTTCTTCGCCACGTTGCGCGGGTCGCGCGAGTAGGCCTCCCGGGTGAACGGGTCGTGGATGAAGAAGTTCAGGGCCAGCGTCTTCTGGATCCGGAACGGGTCGACGAAGGCCGTGGTCACGTCCGGCAGCAGCATCATGTCGGACTCGTGGATGGCCTGGAACCCGCGGATCGAGGATCCGTCGAAGGCGAGACCGTCGGTGACAACACTGTCGTCGAACGACTCCACCGGCATGTTGAAGTGCTGCATCACGCCGGGAAGATCACAGAATCGTACGTCGACGAACTTGACGTCCTCGTCTTTGAGGTATCGCAGGAGTTCCTCGGGATTGGCGAACACTCGTCCTCCTGGCACAGATTTTCGAACCGGGGCGGCGTGAGCCGCCACGTGGCTAGGCTGGTCGCGACGCTATGACTCCGGGGTTGCCCGGGCGTATCCCTATTGTTTCCGCCGTGTTACGGAGCCTGTGATTAGTCCGCGACCACCCCGGACCCTAACGCCGCGCGGGCGCCCGCGGGCCGGAAACCGCGTTACGAGGGCTACCCTCGTCCCGTGGTGACCCGCGCGAACCCGCCCGAGAAGGCCGGTGCCCTGGACCTGTCGGTGCTGCAGCCCGCCAACTTCGGCCGCCGGTTCGCCGCGCTGCTCATCGACTGGGCGCTGTGCCTGGTCATCGCGAGCTTCTACGCCGACCCGCGGATCGTGGCGTGGCCCCCGGTGGTCGTGCTGATCCTGTTCAACGCGCTGCTCATCGGCCTGTTCGGACAGACGCCGGGGATGGCGCTGGCCCGGCTGCGCGCGGTGTCGGCGGCCGACGGCGGCGCGATCGGGATCCCCAAGGGGCTGCTGCGCGGCGTCCTGCTGGCCCTGCTGGTCCCGGCGCTCATCATGGACGGCGACCGCCGCGGCCTGCACGACCGCGCCGCCGGCTCGATCGTCGTGGCCCTGCCCAAGCGGTAGCCCGGTTATCCACAGGCCCCGGCATCCGCCCGTCTCAGGGGAGCACAATCGAGCCCGTGGACGTCGCGGTGCTCGGCCCGGTCGAGCTGACGAACGGCACCGGCACGGCGGTGCCGGTCGCCGGCGCGCGCCTGCGCACCCTGCTCATCCTGCTCGCTCTCGACGCCGGCCGCGCCGTGTCGACCGGCCGGCTGGTCGACGGGGTCTGGGGTGCGGAGCCGCCCGGCAGCGCCGCCGGGGCGCTGCAGGCGCTGATCTCCCGCCTGCGCCGCGCCGCGCCCGCGCTGGCCATCGCGGTCACGCCGAACGGTTACCGCCTGGATCTGGCACCGGACCGGGTCGACGCGCACCGCTTCGCGCGGCTCGTCGCGCAGGGCCGTCCCGAGGAGGCGCTGGCGTTGTGGCGGGGCCCCACGGAATTCCCCGACGTCGCCCGCCCCGAGGCCGTACGCCTGGAGGAGCTGCGGCTGACCGCCCTGCTGGACCGGGCCGAGGCCCGCCTGCGGGCGGGTGGCGATGCCGACCTGGTCGGCGAGCTGGAGGCCCTGGCCACCGCGCACCCGGCGCACGAACCGCTGGCCGGCCTGCTGATCCGCGCGCTCGTCGGCACCGGCCATCCGGGCCGGGCGCTGACCGTCTTCGAGCGGATCCGCGCCGAGCTGGCCGACACCCTGGGCGCCGACCCGTCGGCCGAGCTCACCGCCCTGCACCTGGAGCTGCTGCGCGGGCAGCACCGGCCGGCCCGGGGCAACCTGCCGGCCGCGGTGAGCAGCTTCGTGGGCCGGGAGCACGATCTGCGGGTGGTCCGGGAGCTGGTCGGCGCGCACCGGCTGGTCACGCTGACCGGCCCGGGCGGCAGCGGCAAGACCCGGCTCTCCGTGGAGGCGGGGCAGGCCCTCGCCGACGGCTGCCCGGACGGCGTGTGGCGGGTCGAGCTGGCGCCGGTCACCGACCCGGCCGAGGTGCCGCAGGCCGTGCTGACCGCGCTGAAGCTGCGCAGCCAGCTGGTGCTCACGCGGCCCGGCGGCGGCCCGGTCGGCGAGTCGGTGCCGCCGCTGCAACGGCTCACCGACGCGCTCGCCGGCAAGGAGCTGCTGCTCATCCTGGACAACTGCGAGCACCTGATCGGCGCGGCGGCCGAGGTCGCCGACGCCGTGCTGCGGGGCACGCCGGGGCTGCGGCTGCTGGCCACCAGCCGCGAGCCGCTGGGCATCGCGGGCGAGCAGCTCTGGCCGGTCGAACCGCTCGCGCTGCCGCCCACCGAGGCGGAGGCGGCGAGCTTCCCGGCCGTACGGCTGCTGCTGGACCGCGCGGTGGCCGCGCGGCCCGGGTTCACGCTGGACCGGCACACGGTCGGGCCGGTCGTGCGGATCTGCCGGGCGCTGGACGGCATGCCGCTCGCCATCGAGCTGGCCGCGGCCCGGCTCCGCACGCTGCCGGTCGACGTGCTGGCAGACCGGCTGGCCGACCGGTTCCGGCTGCTCACCACCGGCAGCCGCACCGCGCTGCCCCGGCACCAGACGCTGCGGGCGGTGGTGGACTGGAGCTGGGAGCTGCTCGACGCCGGCGAGCGGGCGCTGTGGCGGCGCTTCGCGGTCTTCCACGGCGGGGCCGGCGTGACCGCGGTGGAACAGGTCTGCGGCACGGACGTCGACCTGCTCGGCGCGCTGGTCGACAAGTCGCTGCTGGTGCTCGACGGGGACCGCTACCGGATGCTGGAGACCATCCGGGAGTACGGCCTGGAACGCCTCGCCGCGGCCGGCGAGACCGAGCAGCTGCGCGTCGCGCACGCCCGCTACCTGCTGGCGCTCGCCGACGCCGCCGAGCCGCAGCTGCGCCGGCAGGGCCAGCTGACCTGGCTGCACCGGCTCGGCGCCGAGCACGACAACCTGCACGCGGCGGTCCGCGCGGCGATCGAGGCCGGGGACGCGCGGACGGCGACGGCGCTGACCGCCCGGCTGGGCTGGTACTGGTGGCTGCGCGGGCACCGGGCCGAGGGCTGCGCGCTGGCCCGGGACGTGCTGCGCCTCGACGGCCCGGCCGACCGCGAGGACCGGGCGCTGACATATACGTACACGGCGCTCAACGGCCTGGAGGGCGCCGCGCCGATGGAGGAGGTCAAGGGCTGGTTCCTGGCCGCCGAACGGGAGGGCGCCGGCCCGGACGCCGACCACCCGGTGCTGCGGCTGCTGCGGCCGCTGTCGCTGATCCTCCAGGCGGAGGACCAGGTGGGCGGGCCCGCGCTGATCGAGCCGCTGTTCGCCGATCCCGACCCGTGGCTGCGGGCGGTCGCCAAGATGATCGTCGCCCAGCTGCGGCTGAACTTCGGCAACAACCCGGAGCAGGCCCGGACGGAGCTGCGCGAGGCGCTGGACGGGTTCCGGGCCACCGGCGAGCGCTGGGGCATGGGCTTCGCGCTGAGCACGCTCGGCGACATGGCCGCCGCGAGCGGCCGCTTCACCGACGCGGTGAGCTGGCAACGGGAGTCGCTCGCGCTGGTCCGGGAGGTCGGCATCCGCGAGGACGTGCCGCAGCTGCAGGCCAAGCTGGCGCAGCACCTGTGGCGCGCCGGGGAGCGGGACGAGGCGCGCCGGATGCTCAAGGAGGCCCGCGAGGCCGCCGAGGAGGTGGGGTTGTCGCAGGTGACGGCGGCGGTCGAGTACGGCTACGCCGTGCTGGCCCGCGAGGAGGGCGAGCTGGACGAGGCCCGCGCCCGGATCGCCCGGGCCACCGAGCTCATCGGCACGTCCACGTTCGCGCAGCAGGTCCACGCGCTGACCCACTCGATGCTGGCGCTGATCGAGGCCGGCGCCGGCGACCTGGCCGCCGCCCACGACCTGCACGTGACCGCGGTGCGGCTCGCGGCGGCCTCCCAGGACGCGCCGGTGCTGGCCCAGGTCCTGGTCGGGGTCGCCGACCAGGCGCTGCGCACCGGCGATCCGGAACGAGCGGCGATGCTGCTGGGCGCCGCGGACGCGGTGCGGGGCACGCCCGATCGCTCGATGCCCGACACCGACCGGGTCACGGGCCTGGCCCGCGCCGCGCTGGGCGACGCGGGCTTTCAGGAGGCGTACCGCTCGGGTGGTTCCGTCACGATGGCGACGGCGCCGGCGGCCACGGGCCTACAGGAGACGCCCTAGCCGCAGCAGGACGGTCTCGCCCGTGGCGTCGTCGACCGCGTCGTTGTCGGTCACCGCGTACGTCCGGCCGTCACCGGCGATCGCCAGGCCCTCAACCTTGTCCTGCACCCAGCCGCGGTCCGCGCGCAGCGCCGGCAGCAGGTCCTTGACCAGCTGCTTCTGGACCGCCGGGACGCCGGTCCAGGCCGCCGGGACGTCGAAGCGGTAGATCCTCTTGACCGCGGCGGCCGGGCCGCGCTGGTTGTCGCGCTCGATCACCGCGAACGTGTCGCGGTCGACGGCGACCAGCTCGGACAGCCCGGTCCAGCCGGCCGGCGCGGCGTCCAGCGGGTACGCGAGCCACGACCACCCGCCGTCGCGGTAGCGGCCGATGCGCGCGGTGGCCTCGCCCTTGAGCGGGCGCTGCACGGCGACCCACACGTCGGAGCCGCTGACCGCGACCCCTTCCAGGCCGTTGCTGGTGATCGCGGCGGCCACGTCCGCCGGCAACGGGATCTCCTGCTGGACGGCGCCGCGCGCGTCGAGGCGTACCAGAAGGTTGGGGGTCTTGGCGGAACCCTCGACGGCCAGCCAGTATCCGCCGGCCGGGAGCGCCGCGACGCCCTCGGCGTCGTAGCCGACGGCCTGGCCGTCCTTGGTCACCGTAAGCTCGCGGGTGATCGCCGCGGGCCGCGCGGCCGGGTCGAGGGTGAGCAGCCGGGTGGGGCTGTACGCGCTGTCGGTCACCGAGATCAGCTGGTGCGGCCGGCCGGGCACCGCGGACAGGCCGGAGAGCGTGCCCCACGGGATGTCGTCGCGGGAGACCAGCGACGGGAAGAGCCCCTGACCGGCGCCGTAGATCTGGACCGTGCCGCGGATGCCCTCCTCGGGAAGTTCCTCCTCACTGGAGACCACGATCAGGTCGCGCGAGGGCACCGCGACCACACCCTCGGGGCCGTTGGTGGTGGGCAGCACCTGCCGGAACCTCGGCGCCGACGGCCGCGAGACGTCGTAGACCGCGGTGAAGTTGCCGCGCTCGGCGTTGACGAACACGTACGGCACGCCGTGGAACCGGCCGAACGCCACGTTCTCCGGCTCGATCCCCTTGGCGTCGGAACGCTTGTCCGGGTAGAGCCCGTGCGCGACGGCCAGGTGCTCCAGCGAGTTGCCGGCGTCCCAGACGACCGTGCCGCGGCGGTCGAAGATGGTCCAGCCGCGCGAGCCGCCCTCGTAGTCACCCTCGTTGGCGGTGGCGAACAGGTCGTCGGAGAGCCAGGTGACGCCGTCCGGCTCGCGCTTGGCGGTGATCGTGCCGGTCAGCGCGATCCGGTCGTCGTCCTCGGTGTCGACGCCGGTGACGGTGACCGTACCGGCGGAGAAGTGCTTGATCACCTTGCGCTGCGGCAGCGAGACGATGGCCAGGTGGTTGTTCTCCTGGAGGCTGACGACCGCCTCGTCGCGGGAGTTGATGCTGACGTACTCGGGCTCCGGGTCGCCGGGCGCGACCTGCGCCAGCCCGGTGAGCGCGACCTTGCTCACCGCCCAGGTCCGGACGTCGATCACGGCGAGGTAACCGGCGGGCGCCTGCGGGATCGCACCGTCGTTGACGTCCTCGTCCCGCTCGTTCTCGACCGCGACGGCGAGGTAGCGGCCGCCGGGCGCGACGGCGACCGAGTCCGGCTGGCCGCCGAGGTCCAGCGTGCGCTCGACCGCCCGGGTGCGGTCGTCGAGGACAACCAGCTTGCCGGACGGGTCGGCGAAGCCGGCGCTGGTGTTGACCGCGGCCACCAGCAGGTGCCCCAGATGCGCGACCGAGGTCGGCTCGCCACCCATCGCGACGGTGCCGGTGGGGCGCGGCGCGGCCGGGTTCGTGATGTCGATGAAGCCGAGCCGCTCGCCGGGGCTGTCGGTATAGACGACCGTGCGGCCGTCCCCGGTCACGGTGGAGATCTCGGCGGCGGCCGTGTCGGCCACCCCGGAGTTCAGGTACGCGGGCACTGTCGCGAGGCGCTGGAAGGTCAGCGGCGGCTGCCGGTGGGGATGCGCGACCGCCGTCGTGGTCGGCCCGACAAGGGCGAGCACGCTTCCCAGGACCACGGCATTTCCGGTACGGCCAAAGGGTTTTACGGGCATCGAGGTGATCTCCGAGTCAGGGCTGGGAACTGCGTCCCGCCCTGCCTACGGGCCCGTCCCGACGCTCAGGTGGCCGCCCGGGAAACGTCGGGTGTCCCGGCTCTGTTGATCAACTGCTGGTCAGGCATATCGGGGGTTGTCCCGGCCCGCAGCGGCATCCAGATCAACAACGCCAGGCTGAACCAGACGTAGAGGTTGCTGCCGATCATCGCCAGCGGCGGGCGGGGTCCACCGGCCCACGCCCAGGTCAGGCGCGAGGAGAGCACCAGATAGGCGGCGGCGCCCAGCCAGCGGTCGTTCCGCCGCCCCGAGTCGACGCAGCGGATGATGGCCGGGAGCAGCCAGACGCAGTGGTGCACCCAGGTGACCGGGCTGATCAGGCAGCCCAGCAGGCCGGTCAGCGCCAGCCCGCCCAGGTAGTCGTCGACCTTGGCGGCGGCCCGGACCCGCCAGGCCCAAAGGGCGAGCGTGGCCAGCACGCAGGCCAGCCAGACCTTGGCCTCCACGGTGTCCAGCGGCAGCCGCGCCAGCATCCCGCGCAGCGACTGGTTGGAGACGTACTCGAGGTTGCCGACCCGGTTGGTGTCCCACAGCGCGGCGGTCCAGAACTCCCGGGACTCGTCGGGGAACAGCCCGGCGGCGACCAGCGTGGCGGCCGTGGCGGCGGCGATCGCCGTGCCGGCTGCCCGCCAGCGGCCGGTGACCAGCAGGTACAGGATGAACACGCCCGGGGTCAGCTTGACCGCGGTGGCCAGCCCGATGCCGATGCCGCCCCACCTGCGGCCGCGCGCCACCCCGAACAGCACGTCCCCGGCGACCAGCGCCAGCAGCAGGGTGTTGACCTGCCCGAAGCCGAACGTCTCGCGGACCGGCTCGAAGCACAGCGCGAGCGCCACGGCGACCGCGCCGGCGACCCACGGCGTCGTTCCGGCCCGCCGGATCAGCGGGCCGGCGAGCCACCAGGTCACCAGCGCGGTCGTGGCCACGGTCGCCGCCCCGGCGATCACCAGGATCAGCCAGAAGGGCAGGTAGGCCATCGGGACCATGACGATCCCGGCGAAGGGCGGATAGGTGAACCCGTACGGGGTGCCGGGCTGGAGCCAGTCGTAGACCATGCCGTCGCCGCGGAACCAGAACCGGACGGCGCCGGAGTAGACCCGCGAGTCGAAGAACGCGTGCAGGTCGGCGGTCCACCACAGCACGCCGGCGGTGAGCGCCGCGAGGGCGGCGATGATCCAGGCCCGGCGCGTCACCCGAACACCCTACGGTGCCGGAACCGGCGCACCCCCAGGAAAGCCAGCGCCACCAGCGTGACTGTGACGACGATCGCCCCGGGAACGCGGGTGAACAGCGCCCAGTTGTAGCCGGCCGGCAGGGTGAGAGTGGCGGCGAGGGCGCACAGGCCCAGCACCCAGCGGCGTTCGGCGGTGGTGGCGGCTAGGACGGCGAGGGGCCAGAACGCGTACCAGGGATGGAAGACGGGGGCGCAGAGGACCGTCACGCCGAGCGCCACGCCGGCCGCCGGCAGCGGGCTGCCCGCGCGGGCTCGCCACCAGAGCAGCGGCAGCAGAACGGCCAGCAGGAGCACGCCGAGGACGCGGGTCACGCCCACCGCGCCGGGGCCGGTGACCAGCTCCGCGGTCAGCCCGACGGCGGTCGACGGGGAGGTCCAGGCCACGGTGTCGCCGCTGCGCAGCAGGCCGGCCACCCAGCCGAGGCCGCGTCCGGAGGCCAGCGACGCGAGCCCCGCGGCGCCGGCCGCACCGGCCGCGATCAGTGCGGTGGGCCGCCACAGCGCCCGGACCGGCGCGCCCGGCGGCAGCGCCGCAAGCACGGCGAACGGGAGCACCACGACGGCGGTGGCCTTGACCGCCACGGCGAGGCCGAGCGCGACCCCGGCCGCCACCAGCATCAGCGCGACCGACCGGCCAGCAAAGAGGACCGACACCGACACGCCGCCGGCGGCGGGGGTCGGGCTGCCGGCGGCCGGCGCCGGGCTGCCAGCGGCCGGGGTCGCGCGGCCAGCGGCCGGGGTCGCGCGGCCAGCGGCCGGCGGGGTCGGGCTGCTGGCGACCCGGGCTGGCTGCGCCGGGCGCCCGGCCACCGGCTCGCCCCGGGCCGGCCGGCCCGGGATCAAGGCCAGGCCCGCCACCAGCAGGCCCATCATCAGCGCGTCGTTGTGGGCGCCGGAGACCAGGTGGATCAGCACCAGCGGGCAGGCCAGCACCGTCCACACCGCCCGCGCCGGATCGATCCCCGACCTGCGCGCCAGCACCGGCAGCCCCACCGCGATCAGCGCCAGGCCGGCCAGCGCGATCACCCGCAGCCCCGCGATCACCCCCGCCAGCGAGTGCCCGAGCGCCACCGCCCACCCCGCCAGCAGCAGGAACAGTGGCCCGTACGGCGCCGGCGAGGTGCGCCACGTCGTCGACACCGAACCCAGCCACGGGCAGCCGAAGCCCTGCACACCCCCCGCGTACGGGTCACCGCCCGCGTGCTGGACGAAGCCCTGGCAGGCGTACGAGTAGATGTCCTCACTGCCGAGCGGCAGCATCGGCAGGACCGGGATCATCCACAGCCCCACCGTGACCAGCGCCCACCGCGTCGACGGCACCCGGTGGCGGCCGAACCACCACGCGCACAGCAGCGCCGCCAGGCCGAGCACCCAGCACAGCGGCAGCAGCAGCCCCTGCCGCCCGGCGAGCATCGAGCCCGGCGTGACCGTGGTGCCGCGCGCGTACGGCGAGCCGCCGAGGTAGGCCGCCACCGCGATCAGCATGCTCCCGGCGAGGCCGCCCCAGCGGATCACGCAGCCACCAGCTCCCGACCGCGCAGCCAGGCCACGCTGCGGTGCAGCACCCAGCCGATGAGCACGATCATCGCGAACGACAGCGGCACGCCGAGCGGCCGGAACACCCCGGTGCCCTCGGGCAGCACGGTGGTCATCGCGACGACGATCGTGCCGGCCAGCCAGCGGGCCCGCGCGGTGCCGACCGCGAACAGGGCCAGCGGCCAGATCAGGTACCAGGGCTGGGTGATCGGCGCGAAGAAGATGACGGCCAGCAGCGCCAGCCCGGCCCCGACCAGCGGATCCCGGTCCCGGAAGCGCCACAGCACCACCAGCAGCGTGCCGGCCAGCAGCACCAGCGCGACCGCCCGGACCGCGGGCACCACCGTCAGCTCGGCGCCGAACCATCGGCCCGCGGCCTCCGCGGCGAGCCCGACGGCGGTCGGCGGTGACGACCAGTTCACCGACTCCCCCGCCCCGGAGAGCGCGGTCAGCCAGCCCAGGCCCAGCCCGGAGGCGAACGAGCCGGCCACCAGCACCGCCAGCGCCGTGCCCAGCACGACGCCGCCGCGCCGCAGCAGCGCGGACCAGCCGGTCGCCCGCAGCCCGCCGACGGCCAGCAGCGCCGCGAACGGCAGCACCACCCCGATAGTGATCTTGATGGAGACGGCGAGGCCGAGCAGCGCGCCACCGGCGGCCAGCGCGGCCCACCCCGGCCGCGGCGCCGCGAGCACCGCGAACCCGGCGACCATGAACGCCACCGTCAGCGCGTCGTTGTGGCCGCCGCCGATCAGGTGCACCGGCACGAGCGGGCAGCAGAGCACCAGCCAGAGCGCCCGGTCCACGGGCGCGCCCACCCGCCGGGCCAGCACCGGCAGGCAGGCCGCGATCACGACGACGCCCAGCACGGCCAGCACCCGGAAGGAGACCAGCGCGGCCACCTGCGAGCCGAACGCCGCGGCCAGCCCGGCCAGGACCAGGAACACCGGACCGTACGGGGTCGGCGTGTCCCGCCAGACCACCGAGACCGAGTCCAGCCAGGGACACGGCTGCGCCGACACCCCGACCAGGTACGGGTTGAGGCCGGCGTGCACGAGGGCGCCCTGGCAGGCGTTGGCGTACATGTCCCGGCTGGCCAGCGGCGGCACCACGAGCAGCGGCGCGGACCAGAGCGCGGCGGTCACCATGATCCAGCGAGGAGTGAGCAGGCCGCGGCCGAGCAGGCGGCGGCCGTGCCACCAGGCGACGCAGAGCGCGGTCAGGCCGGCGATCCACAGCAGCAGGATCAATGGGCCGGCGGGTTCGCGCAGCACGGTCCAGACGTTGACGTTGCGCCGGATGTACGGGGCGGCACCGTAGAGGAAGGCGTCGGCGGCACAGCAGACGGCACCGAACAAGCCCAGCCACCGCAGGAAGGCGGGGCGGGCCAGGAGCGTCTGGATCATGACACCGGCCCTGGCATGCGGGCCAGCGTACCGGCCTGATGACCGCCGATCCGCGGCGCTCAGCACGTCGGTCCGGGGCGCAGCGAGCTGGTCAGCCGGTAGTCGCCGGGCGCGCCGGCCCGCAGCGTCGTCCAGCCGTCCGGGCCGGGCGTCAGGCAGGCCCCCGGCCCCCGCACGCTCAGCCAGCGGGACCAGCGCACCCGGACCAGCACGTCACCGCCGGCCGGCACGCGCAGGCCGACGCCGCCGCGGTCGCTGCTCAGCAGGCGGGCCGGGGCCGACACCAGCGGCTGCGGCTGGGTCACCTCGTACAGCCGCCAGGTGTCGTCCTGCCAGACCGGGCGCAGCTCCGGCAGGCCCTGCAGGACCAGGGCGGACTCGGTGCGGGCGTACCGGTCGGGGACGGCGTCGGGGGCGATGGCCACGTAGGAGACGGCGTTGGCGCGGAGCCAGCCGACGTACTCCTGCGGGGTCAGCCCGTCGCGGTAGAACAGGGCGTTGCGGTCGGTGTCGACCTGGCGTTCCCAGCCGCGGGCCAGCGGCACCCGCGCGGCGACGTACACGGACTCCCAGTGGTCGCGCAGCGGCACCACCTCGACGCGGCCCGGCGCCCGGCCGCTGAGCTCCCGCACCAGCGGCTCGTGGAACCCGGGGCGCGACTCGGGCGAGCCCGCCCGGCCCGGATCGCTGGTGACCAGGAACGGCTGCCACCACCAGACGGCCACCAGCAGCAGCGCCAGCCGGGCCCGGCTCAGCGCCACCAGCGCGGCGAGCACCGGTACGGTGAACAGCATCGGCAGCCGCAGCGCATTGGAGCCGATCGGGCTGGGCAGGTAGAACGCACCGAGCAGCAGCACAACGGTGAGCGCGCCGCCGATGCGCACCGCGGGGTAGCGCCCCGGGACGACCAGCACGACGAGCACGGCCAGCGCGATGTGGATCCGCATGGACTCGGCGGTGAACGGCTGACGGCCGCCGTTGCCGAAGAGCAGGGCCATCGGGGCCAGCGCCAGCAGCGGGCCGAGGCAGAGCGCGAGCGCCAGCGGCCACCGGGCGTCCGGGCGCCAGCCGGATCGGCGCCCGCCCGAGCCGAACCCGCGACCACCGGGACCGGACCCGCGACCGCCCGAGCCGAACCGGAAGCGAGCGAGCACCGGCGCGGTGAGCAGCATGGCCGCACCGGCCAGCCCGGCGAACAGCCCAGCCACCGGACTCGCCCAGGTGGCGAGCACGCCCAATAAGAAGACCGCGCCGACTCGCCAAACCCGGGCCGAACCTGGCTCCGGCGCCGGGACAGGGACGGCGGCAGAACCCGCCGCCGGCGCACCCGCGGCCGCCGGAGCCGGATCGGCGCCCGCCCGAGCCGAACCGGCGACCGCCGGGACCGGATCGGCAGCCACCCGAGCCGAACCCGCGACCGCCGGGACCGGACCCGCGACCACCCGAGCCGAACCCGCGGCTGCCGGGACCGGACCCGCGACCGCCCGAGCCGAACCGGCGGCTGCCGGGACCGGACCCGCGACTGCCCGAGCCGAATCCGCGGCTGCCGCGCAGAGGGCCGCCAGCGCCAGCGCCAGACCGACCGCGAACGTGATCCGGCCGCTGGCCAGGTTCGCGGCGAAGACCAGCGCGCCCAGCACCCCGCCCAGCACCGGCCGGCGCACCCCGGTGCGCCACAACAACCAGCCGAAGGCCACCGCGGCGGCCACCGCCGCCAGCGCGCCGAGCACCCGCATCCCGAGCAGCGCGCCCAGCGGCGCGGTCAGCAGGCTGTAGCCGAACTGGGCCACGCCGCCGTACCAGCCGAAGTCGACCGGCGCCCAGCCGTAGCCGGCGAAGAAGTCCGCGCGGGCCTGCTGGGCCGCCAGGTCGGTGCCCATCGGCGGCGCCAGCAGGAACGCGGCCGACAGCACCACGGACACGCCGAGCGTCGGCGCCAGCACCTGCAAGAGCCCGCGCCGGTGCTCCTCAGGCATCCATGACCCGTTCCATCGCCGCCCGCGAACGCCGGGTCATGCGCAGGTAGCGGTCCACGAACTCGCCCGGGTCGCCGCCGCCGAGCAGCTGCACCACGCCGGCCAGCTCCACGCCGTGCCGCGGGAGCTGGTCGGTCGGGCGGCCGCGGACCAGGGTCAGCGCGTTGCGGACCTGGGCGGCCAGGGTCCAGCCCGCGGTCATCGCCGCCGCGTCGACCTTGTCGACGAGCTTGGCCTGCAGCTCCGCGGTCAGCGCCTCGAGAGTGCGGGTCATCTGCAGCGCCGGCAGCGCGTACGCGTGCCGCAGCTGCATCAGCTGCACCGCCCACTCGACGTCCGCGAGCCCGCCGCGGCCCAGCTTGGTGTGCGTGTTCGGGTCCGCGCCGCGGGGCAGCCGTTCGGTCTCCACCCGGGCCTTGATCCGGCGGATCTCGACGACCTGCTCGCGGGTCAGGCCGCCGTTCGGATAGCGCATGGTGTCGGCGAGCCGTTCGAACTCGCGGCCCAGGTCCGCGTCGCCGGCCACGAACCGGGCCCGCAGCAACGCCTGCGACTCCCACACCTTCGACCAGCGGGCGTAGTACTGCGCGTACGCGTTCAGGCTGCGCACCAGCGGGCCCTGCCGGCCCTCCGGGCGCAGGTCGGCATCGACGCCCAGCGGCGGGTCGGGGGCCGGCGCCCCCAGCGTGCGGCGCATCTCCTCGGCGATGGCGGACGCGGAGGCGCTGGCCTCGCCGTCGGACATGCCCGGCGGCGGGGCGTAGACGAACAGCACGTCGGCGTCGGAGGGGTAGCTCATCTCGTACCCGCCGAGCCGACCCATGCCGATCACCGCGAGGCGCAGTCCCGGCGGGCCGGGATGCACCCGCCGGGCGGCGTGCAGCGCCGCGCCCAGCGTCGCGTCGGTGACGTCGGACAGCGCGATGCCGATCGCGTGCACGTCCAGCGGGTGGGCCGGGGCCAGCTCGCCGGCCCGGCTCAGGATGTCGGCACAGGCCAGCCGGAACAGCTCGCGGCGGCGCAACGCGCGGACCGCGGTGATGGCCTTGGTCGCGTCCGGCTCGCCGTCGCGCAGGTGCCGGTCGGCGGCGGCGACGAAGCCGTCGAGCAGCACGTCCCGGGGGCGCGGCTGCAGCTCGGCGTCGTCGGCCAGCAGGCGCAGCGCCTCCGGGTCGCGGGTGAGCAGGTCGGTCGCGTACCGGGACAGGCTCAGCACCCGGGCCAGCCGGCGGGCGACCGGGCCGCCGTCGCGCAACAGGCGCAGATACCAGGGGGTGCTGCCCAGCTTCTCCGAGACGTGCCGGTAGTTGAGCAGGCCGCGGTCGGGCTCGGGGGCGTCCGCGAAGTCCTGCAGCAGCATCGGCAGCAGCGTGCGCTGGATCGCGGCCGTGCGGCTGACCCCGCCGGTGAGCGCCTGCAGGTGGCGCAGCGCCCCGGCCGGGTCGGCGAAGCCGAGGATCTCCAGGCGCCGGCCGGCCGACTCGGGCGTCATCCGCAGCGCCTCGGCGGGCACCCGGGCGACCGCCTCCAGCAGCGGCTGGTAGAGCAGCTTGGCGTGCAGGCGCCGGACGTGCGCGGCGTGCCCGACCCAGTCGGAGCGGAACGCCTCGACGGCGTCGCGCCCGCCGACCGGTTTGTAGCCGAGCGCGGCGGCGAGCCAGCGCAGCGCCTTCGGGTCGTCCGGCACGGTGTGCGTGCGCCGCAGATTCTGCAGCTGCAGGCGGTGCTCGACGCTGCGCAGGAAGCGGTAGCCGCGCAGCAGCATCTCGCCGTCCTCGCGGCCCACGTAGCCGCCGGCGACCAGCGCGCGCAGCGCGGGCAGCGTGCCCGGCTCGCGCAGCGTCTCGTCGATCCGGCCGTGCACGAGCTGGAGCAGCTGCACCGCGAACTCGATGTCGCGCAGGCCGCCGGGGCCGCGCTTGATCTCCCGCTCGACCTCGCGGGCCGGCACGTTCTCGATGATCTTGCGACGCATGTCGCGGACGTCGTCGACCGCCTCCGGGCGCTCGGCGGCGTGCCAGACCAGCGGCGCCAGATCGTCGATCCACTCGGCCGCCAGGTCCAGGTCGCCGGCCGCCGGGCGGGCCTTGAGCAGCGCCTGGAACTCCCAGGTGCGCGCCCAGCGCCGGTAGTAGGCCTGGTGGCTGGCGAGCGTGCGGACCAGCGGGCCGCGGTTGCCCTCGGGGCGCAGCGCGGCGTCGACCGGCCAGGCGACCTGCCCGCACACCTCGATGAGCCGGGCCGCCACGGCGGTGCCGGCGCTGAGGTCCTCGTCGCCGGCGGCCACGAAGATGACGTCCACGTCGGACACGTAGTTGAGCTCGTTGCCGCCGCACTTGCCCATCGCGACGACGGCGAGCCGCGGGTGGGCGGTGCCCTCGGGCAGCCCGGCGAGCGCGATCGCGTAGGCCGCCGCGAGGGTCTCGTCGGCCAGCCGGGACAGCGCCGCCATGGTCGGCTCAAGACCGCGGCCGCCGGTCAGGTCGGCCGCGACGATGCGCAGCAGGGCGATCCGGTACGCCGTCCGCAGCAGCGGGACGGTCGGCGGCCCCTCGCCCGTCGAGTCGCCGAACTCCAGCCGGCCCTCGGCGTTGGGCGGCAGGCCGGTCTTGCCGGTGGCCAGCACCCGCCACTGGTCGTGGTTGGCGACCAGGTGGTCGCCCAGCGCGGACGAGGCGCCGAGCACCGCGATCAGCCGGCGCCGCAGCCCGGCGTCGGTGTAGATCGTGTGCAGCACCGCGTCGGCCGCCGGGCTGTCGGCGATCTCCTCGCCGGGGCCGGTCACCGGGCCGCCGTTGACCCGCTGGGCGGCCCGGGCCACCGCGTCGATCATCCGGTGCAGCTGGCGCAGCGCGAGGTTCGGGTCGGCGGCCCGGGACAGCGCGTGGATCAGCTCGTTCGCGTCGGTGTCGACCGGAGCCTGCGCCTCGGCGTCCCACAGCCGCAGCCCGTTCGGGCCGAGCAGGTCGGCCGCGCGGGTGCCGTTGTCGGCGAAGCCGTACCGGGCCAGCCGGCTGGGCCTGGTCACTACTGCCCCAGCAGCGGAAGGGTGCGGAGGGTGCCGGGTTGGGGGATGTCGGCGTCCGGCAGCGTGCCGAGGGCGAGGGCGGCGAAGCGGGCCGCGAACGGCTGCCACACCTCCTCGACGTCGGCCAGCACCCCGGCGGTGGCGGCCACCACCGCCTCCGGGTCGTAGCCGAGATCGTCGAGCGCGGCCACGTCGGTGCGGGTCCAGTCGGCGATCATGTCGGCGTCGCACTCGATGTGGAACTGCAGGCCCCAGGCCCGGTCGCCGAGGCGGAACGCCTGGTGCGGGAAGCGCGAGGAGGCGGCCAGCAGGACCGCGCCGAGGGGCAGCTCGGTGATCTCGTCGCTGTGCCACTGGACCACGTCGGGCAGCAGCGGCACGTACTTGAACAGCGGGTCGCCGTCGGCCGCGTCGCGCCGGCCGACCAGGCCGGGCCCGATCTCCGGCCCGGAGGTGCTGCGCTCGACCAGGCCGCCGTGCGCGGTCGCCAGCAACTGGCCGCCCAGGCACACCCCGAGCGTGGGCACGTGGTGCCGGACGGCCTTGCGCAGCAGCCCCTCGACGGCGGGGAACCAGGGCGCGCCGGGCTCGCCGGCGGCGGTCGGACAGGCGCTCTGGTCGCCGCCGAGCACGATCAGCGCGAGGTGCTCGTCCAGCGCTTCCGGCAGCGGCTCGCCCGCGTGCGGGCGGACAACGGTCAGCTCCAGGCCGGCCTCGGTGAGCCACTCACCCAGCCTGCGGAGATCGTCGGACGGGTCGTTCTCGATTACCAGCGCTGTACCCACGCTCCGAGGCTATCGGGTGGCACCGACATCGGCCGCCGAGCCACCCGTTCCCGGCCTCGTCCAGCGGGCCACGATCCCATCGGCCCCGCTCCCCCGGTCTCGACGACGCACCCCCGAGGCGTTCAGCGCGGGCCGCGGGTGCCGGACGATCTCCACGTGGGCGTCATTCCCGATGTCGCGGCAACCCACCGGCCCCTGGCTGATCTGGCTCGGAAGCAGACCTGCTTCCTCCCGATCAGGGCCGCTTCGCGGAGCGGCCGGGGCGATTCCCCGGGGTCAGTGATCGTAGGCGACAGGGAGCGCAAGATCGGCCGGCCGCCGTAGCCGCCATCTCCCACCAACGACGCCAACCCCTACCCCCACCCGTCCGCCGCAACAGGTCACCGCGTGGAGAACTTGGCAACCGATGACCTCCAGAGGCCTTGTTCTGGGATCGGGACTGTCCTTTGGCAACACGCGAAGGGGTGAGTGGCGAGGATGGAGGACATGTCAGGAGGAAAGGTGCGTGACTAGCGGATCTTGTCAAATGGTGGTTCAAGTGGATCGATTTAGCTCATCAAGATCCGCCGGTGACGGGGCGGCGACCAACCTCGGCGCTCCACCCTCGCCGCTTCGCGCAGCCGCCGGCACAGCCGCTGGCACAGCCGCTGGCACAGCCGCCGGCACAGCCACGGACACCGGCACAGCCACGGGCGCTGGTGCCGGCACAGCCGTGAGTGCTGGTCAGGATCGACTCGACAGGGGGATCCTGCGGACGGCCGGGCCGGCGTGGGTACGAGCCCAGTTCGTGAGCGCCCAGCAAGATCAACGGACCCTAGCCCGGACCTGCGACCCGGCAGACCGCCACCGAAACTCGCGAACAAGGCTCTCTGAGGACCCGCGGCCACCAAGATCCATCAAATCGATGAACGGGATCACGGACGCCAGAACGGCACACGGATCCGCGGCGCCGGGCCCGGCTCGCCCTGAACGGCTGGGCTACGCGCATTCCGTAATGGTGTGCGGCATCGTGGTACCGGCCGCCGGAATCAAGAAGACCGTCGAGCCGCTGCACTGGGGCGAGGCGATCACGCTGGCCGGCGGGGTGGCGGCCTGCCAGCTCGAGCACGCGGCGTTGCCGGGCCAGCCGCACCGGGTGGGGCCGGCGCCGGTCGTGCTCGCCACGATCCCGCTCGGGCACGTGCTCGCGGTGC